>NZ_CP059997.1:0-145000 GCF_018736145.1 Amycolatopsis sp. CA-230715 | reverse complement strand
TCAGTACCCGTAGGAAGAGAAAACAAAAGTGATTCCGTGAGTAGTGGCGAGCGAAAGCGGAAAAGGCTAAACCGTGCACATGTGATAGTTGTCAGACGTTGTGTGTGCGGTGTTGTGGGACCTAGCGTGAAGATTCTGACAGGTCTTCCGATGCGCGCGTGAGTTAGTGGAACGCCTTGGGATGGGTGACCGGAGAGGGTGAGAGTCCCGTACGCGAAAGCTTGCGTTGTGTGTTGTGCTGGTGTTCCCGAGTAGCAGCGAGCTCGTGGAATTTGCTGTGAATCTGCCGGGACCACCCGGTAAGCCTAAATACTTCCTGAAGACCGATAGCGGACTAGTACCGTGAGGGAAAGATGAAAAGTACCCCGGGAGGGGAGTGAAAGAGTACCTGAAACCGTGTGCCTACAAGCCGTCAGAGCATTTTCGGATGTGATGGCGTGCCTTTTGAAGAATGAGCCTGCGAGTTAGTGCTACGTGGCGAGGTTAACCCGTGTGGGGTAGCCGTAGCGAAAGCGAGTCTGAACAGGGCGAACGTAGTCGCGTGGTCTAGACCCGAAGCGGAGTGATCTACCCATGGCCAGGGTGAAGCGCCGGTAAGACGGCGTGGAGGCCCGAACCCACTTAGGTTGAAAACTGAGGGGATGAGCTGTGGGTAGGGGTGAAAGGCCAATCAAACTCCGTGATAGCTGGTTCTCCCCGAAATGCATTTAGGTGCAGCGTCGCATGTTTCACATCTGGGGTAGAGCTACTGGATGGTCTAGGGGCCTTACCGGGTTACCGAAATCAACCAAACTCCGAATACAGATGTGTGAGAGTGCGGCAGTGAGACGGCGGGGGATAAGCTTCGTCGTCGAGAGGGAAACAGCCCAGAACACCAGCTAAGGCCCCTAAGTGTGTGCTCAGTGGGAAAGGATGTGGGATTGCCCAGACAACCAGGAGGTTGGCTTAGAAGCAGCCACCCTTGAAAGAGTGCGTAATAGCTCACTGGTCAAGTGGTCCTGCGCCGACAATGTAGCGGGGCTTAAGCACACCGCCGAAGCTGTGTCACTCGTACAATACATCCGCTTCAGCCCTCGGGTTGTTGTGTAGTGGTACGGGTGGGTAGGGGAGCGTCCTGCACCCAGAGAAGCGGCCGCGTAAGCGAGTCGTGGAGGGTGTGGGAGTGAGAATGCAGGCATGAGTAGCGAAAGCAGAGTGAGAAACTCTGCCGCCGGATGACCAAGGGTTCCTGGGCCAGGCTAATCCGCCCAGGGTAAGTCGGGACCTAAGGCGAGGCCGACAGGCGTAGTCGATGGATAACGGGTTGATATTCCCGTACCCGTGTTTGTTCGCCCCTGGCGAGGCAGTTGACACTAACCACCCAAAGCCACACGCTGAAATCTTCGGATAGAGGTGTGTGGTGGAGCGTGGGACCTGATTCTGTAGTAGCCAAGCGATGGGGTGACGCAGGAAGGTAGCTCCGCCAGTGAATGGTAGTACTGGTGTAAGCGTGTAGGCCGGAACATAGGCAAATCCGTGTTCCACCAGGCTGAGACGTGACGCATAGCCGATTGAGGTGAAGTAGAGTGATCCTATGCTGCCGAGAAAAGCCTCTAGCGAGAACATACACGGCCCGTACCCCAAACCAACACAGGTGGTCAGGTAGAGAATACTAAGGCGATCGGGTGAACTGTGGTTAAGGAACTCGGCAAAATGCCCCCGTAACTTCGGGAGAAGGGGGGCCAAAGCACCTGAAGCCCCACGCGGGCTAGGGTGAGTTGGCCGCAGAGACCAGCGGAAAGCGACTGTTTACTAAAAACACAGGTCCGTGCGAAGAAGCAATTCGATGTATACGGACTGACGCCTGCCCGGTGCTGGAACGTTAAGAGGACCGGTTAGCCCTTCGGGGCGAAGCTGAGAATTTAAGCGCCAGTAAACGGCGGTGGTAACTATAACCATCCTAAGGTAGCGAAATTCCTTGTCGGGTAAGTTCCGACCTGCACGAATGGCGTAACGACTTTCCGGCTGTCTCAACCACAGGCCCGGCGAAATTGCACTACGAGTAAAGATGCTCGTTACGCGCGGCAGGACGGAAAGACCCCGGGACCTTTACTATAGTTTGGTATTGGTTTTCGGTTCGGCTTGTGTAGGATAGGTGGGAGACTAGGAAACCTTCACGCTAGTGGAGGTGGAGTCAATCTTGAAATACCACTCTGGTCGAATTGGGAATCTCAACCTCGGACCATGATCTGGTTCAGGGACAGTGCCTGATGGGTAGTTTAACTGGGGCGGTTGCCTCCCAAAGAGTAACGGAGGCGCCCAAAGGTTCCCTCAGCCTGGTTGGCAATCAGGTGTCGAGTGCAAGTGCACAAGGGAGCTTGACTGTGAGACAGACATGTCGAGCAGGGACGAAAGTCGGGACTAGTGATCCGGCACCACCTGGTGGAAGGGGTGTCGCTCAACGGATAAAAGGTACCCCGGGGATAACAGGCTGATCTTGCCCAAGAGTCCATATCGACGGCATGGTTTGGCACCTCGATGTCGGCTCGTCGCATCCTGGGGCCGGAGTAGGTCCCAAGGGTTGGGCTGTTCGCCCATTAAAGCGGCACGCGAGCTGGGTTTAGAACGTCGTGAGACAGTTCGGTCCCTATCCGCCGCGCGCGCAGGAGACTTGAGGAAGGCTGTCCCTAGTACGAGAGGACCGGGACGGACGAACCTCTGGTATGCCAGTTGTCACGCCAGTGGCATGGCTGGTTAGCCACGTTCGGAAGGGATAACCGCTGAAGGCATCTAAGCGGGAAGCCTGTTCCAAGATGAGGTCTCCCACCCCCACGTGGGTTAAGGCCCCCAACAGACCATTGGGTTGATAGGCCAGAAATGGACGCACAGTAATGTGTTATCGAGTTGACTGGTACTAATAGGCCGAGGACTTGCCCACAAAGACGCTACGCATCCGCTCTACAGCTCTGAAACACCACACCACCCGTGTGGATGTTTCACAGAGTTACGGTGGTCACAGCACCAGGGAAACGCCCGGTCCCATCCCGAACCCGGAAGCTAAGCCTGGTAGCGCCGATGGTACTGCAGCCGAAGGGCTGTGGGAGAGTAGGACGCCGCCGAACACCCTTCACAACCCGGGCCCCGGTCGAGAACACCACGTTCTCCCGGGGCCCGGGTTGCTTTTACATCCACACCCAACACCGCGGCCGACTACCGCACGCCAGCAGTCCACCAGCCCGGCCCCGGCATCCGGCTGCCCCCGACCCGTACGAGAAGTCCCTTTCGTACACCCCGGGGAACCCCCGATTTCAACGTTACCGCGCCACACCGACAATTCCTGACCGGCGATGCGGCAGAGGTCATGGTCCAACGCCCCGAAGGTGGCTTTCACGGATTCCAGCGCCGCGAATTCGTCCCTCGCGCGTGCGATCGCCGAGCCGATTCGGTGCCCCGAAAGTGACCTTCAGGGACTTGAGCGCCCCGGAAGCCACTTTCGGGGCACGCGGGTCGCGGTGGTCGAACGTGCGAGGGGTGGATTTGTGTCGTCTAACGCCCCGAAGGCCACCTTCGGGGCGTGTGCAGCCTTGCTCGCACACCTGCGAGGGCCGAGAAAGTGGCGCTAGAGTCCCTGAAGGTGGCCTTCGGGGACCAACGGCGCGGCGCCCCGCCACCGATCTCGCCAAACCACCGCGGCGCGCACCCGACATGACTTTCGGGGACTCGGACGCCCCGAAAGTGAACTTCGGGGCATGCGGTGCCGCGGCAGCTGCCTAGGCGCCGGTCCCCGGCTGCTGCGGGTGCTGCCCGCGTTCGCCGCCGTGCCGGTCGGGACCGCGGCCGCCCCGCTGGTGGTCGAAGGCGTGGTGGCCACCCCGGTCGTGCGGCGACGACCCGGATTCGATCAGGGCTATCCCGCCGCCGCCGATCAGCAGCCCGATGACGCCGACCGTCACCAGCTGGGTCGCGCGGTGCCGTACGAACCGGCCGAACCCGCCCGGTGGCGCCGTGGCGGCCGGGGCAGGGGGCGGTGGCGCCTGCGGTGGGACGGCGGCAGCGGAAGCCGTGGCCGGTGCCTCGGCCGCGGGAGGCTCGGCCGGTGCCGCAGGCGCGGTGGGCTCGGCCGAATCCGCCGGGGTGGCGGGCACGGGCTCCTCCAGCGGGCGGGTCGGCTCGTCCGGTCGCTCTTCCGGCTTGTCTGACATGGCGTGCTCCAAATCCCTGACGGCGTGGGGTCCGCCGTTCCTGGTTCCAGCGTGCACGCCGTTGCTGTGCGGCCCCTGTGCGCCGGCTGTCGAAATCGGCTCGGCGCACAGGAACCGCCTGCCTCAGGAGACCGCCGCGAGCGTCTCGAGGATCTGTTCGCCGTACTTCGCCAGCTTGTTCTCCCCGACCCCGCTCACCCCGCCGAGTTCGGCGAGCGTGCCGGGTGACTCGGTCGCGATCTGGCGGAGGGTCGCGTCGTGGAAGATGACGTACGCGGGTACGCCCTGTTCCTTCGCGGCCGCCGCGCGCCAGGCGCGCAGCCGTTCGAAGACCGGCACCGCTTCCTCGGCCAGTTCGGCCGGGGCCGCCTTCTTCGCCTTCGCGGCGGCCTTCGCCGCGCGTTCCGGCTCGCGGCGAAGCCGGACCTGCCGTCCTTTGTAGAGCACTTCCTCGCTGCCGGGGGTGAGCACGAGCGTGCCGTAGTCGCCCTCGACGGAAAGCAGGCCCTGGGCCAGCAACTGCCGGACCACGCCCCGCCACTCGGTGTCCTTCAGCTCGGTCCCGATGCCGAACACCTTGAGCTGGTCGTGCCGGTGCTGCGTGACCTTCGGCGTGCCGCGGCCGAGCAGGATGTCGATCACCTGCCCCGCCCCGAACTTCTGGTTCCGCTCGTTGAGCAGACGGACCACAGTGGACAGAAGCTTCTGCGCGGGAACGGTGCCTTCCCAGGATTCCGGTGGCGTGAGGCACGTGTCGCAGTTCCCGCACGGCTCACCTCGCTGCCCGAAGTAGTTCAGCAGCTGCACTCGGCGGCACTCGACGGTTTCGCACAGCGCGAGCATCGCGTCGAGATGCGCCGACAGCCTGCGGCGGTGCGCCTGATCGCTCTCGGAGGTGTCGATCATCTTCCGCTGCTGCACCACGTCCTGCAGCCCGTAGGCGAGCCACGCCGTCGACGGCAGCCCGTCCCGGCCGGCGCGACCGGTCTCCTGGTAGTACCCCTCGACGGACTTCGGCAGGTCGAGGTGCGCGACGAACCGGACATCCGGTTTGTCGATGCCCATGCCGAACGCGATCGTGGCGACCACCACCAGGCCGTCCTCGCGCAGGAACCGCGACTGGTGCTCCGCGCGGATGCGCGCGTCCAGCCCCGCGTGGTACGGCACCGCCGGGATTCCGTTCTGCACCAGGAATTCCGCGGTCTTCTCGACCGAGGCGCGGGACAGGCAGTAGACGATCCCGGCGTCGCCGGCGTGCTCGGTGCGCAGCAGTTGCAGCAGCTGGCGCTTCGGCTCGTTCTTGCCGACGATCCGGTACTGGATGTTCGGCCGGTCGAAGCTCGCCACGAAGTGCCGGGCCTCGCCGAGGTTGAGCCTGCTCGCTATCTCGGCGTGGGTGGCCTCCGTCGCGGTGGCGGTCAACGCGATCCTCGGCACCGACGGCCACCGCTCGTGCAGCTCGGACAGCGCGAGGTAATCGGGCCGGAAGTCGTGGCCCCACTGGGAAACGCAGTGCGCCTCGTCGATCGCGAACAACGCGATGGTGCCGCGGTCGAGCAGTTGCACCGTGGACTCCACCCGCAGCCGTTCGGGCGCGAGGTAGAGCAGGTCCAGTTCGCCGGACAGGAAGGCGGCCTCGGTCTCCCTGCGCTCGTCGAACCCCTGCGTGGAGTTGAGGAACCCGGCGCGCACACCGAGGTTGCGCAGCGCGTCCACCTGGTCCTGCATGAGGGCGATGAGCGGCGAGATCACCACACCGGTGCCCTCGCGGACGAGCGAGGGGATCTGGTAGCACAGCGACTTCCCGCCGCCGGTCGGCATCAGGACGAGCGCGTCACCGCCGTCGACGACCTGACCGATGATCTGCTCCTGCTCGCCGCGGAACGAGTCGTATCCGAAGACGCGGCGCAGGACGTCGAGTGCGGTGGGGGTTTCGGTTTCGGCGGAAGCCATTGCGCGATTCTAGGAGGACTCCGGTGCGGAGCGGTGGGCGACTCTCGGCGGCGCAACGGGAAACCAGGCGATACCGTCCGGAAATCGACCATTCGCGGCCCCGCGGCCGGTCAGCGGACGCCGCGGGGCCGGAACTGGATGCTGATCCGCGGCCCGGCCTTCGCCGCCTTCGGCACCGCGTGCTCCCACGTGCGCTGGCACGAGCCACCCATCACGATGAGGTCGCCGTGCCCCAGTGCGCGCCGCACGGTGGCGCCGCCGCCGCGAGGGCGCAGTGCCAGCGCGCGCGGCGCGCCCACCGAGACGATCGCGACCATGGTGTCCTCCGACGAGCCGCGCCCGATGGTGTCGCCGTGCCAGGCGACGCTGTCGCGCCCGTCGCGGTAGTAGCACAGACCCGCGGTGCGGAACGGTTCGCCGAGTTCGGTCGCGTAGTGCCGGCTCAACGCGGCCTTCGCGTCGATGAGCACGCGGTCCGGCAACGGTTCGTGCTCGTCGTAGAAGCACAGCAGCCGCGGCACGTCGACCGTGCGGTCGTACATCCGGCGCCGTTCGCCGTGCCACGGGACGACCTCGGCAAGGCGCTGGAACAGGGCGTCCGCCCCGGTGAGCCAGCCGGGCAGCACGTCGATCCAGGCGCCGCGGCCCAGTTCGGTGCGACGCAGCCCGGCGAGCGGCCCGATGCCCACCCGCCCGGTATCGGCGAAGAGCGACTCCTGCAGTTCGACGGCCATGCCGCGACTGTACCCGACGATCGAACGAGTGTTCGAGAGCTGCTCGTGCTCCGGAAACTGTCGGTGCGGCGGGTTACCTTCGCGCCATGTCGTTATCCGTACACGAACGCGAGCAGTTCCTGGCCGAGCCGCACATCGCCGCGCTGTCCGTCTCGGCGGGGCCGGACCGCGGCCCGCTGACCGTGCCGATCTGGTACGCCTACGAACCGGGCGGTGAGCTGTGGCTGCTCACCGGGGTCGACTCGCGCAAGGCCAAGCTCATCGAGGCCGCGGGCCGGTTCACGATGATGGTGGAGCGCCTCGAACCCTCGATCCGGTACGTCGCGGTGGAAGGGCCGGTCACCAGGACGGCGCCCGGCACGCACGAGATGTTGTGGGAGATGAGCGCGCGCTACCTCCCGGAGGAGAAACTCGAGGCCTACGTCGAGATGGCCGAGGCCGAACACGGGGAGCAGCTCGCGGTCTACCTGCGCCCCGAGCGATGGATCTCGGCCGATCTCGGCTCCGTCTGAGTCATCGAGGTGGGCGGGCGCCCGCCCACCTCGATGAGCTAACCCACGTACGACTCCACGGCGTCGGCCGCCTTGTCGACGCCGCCCTGCGCGCGCACCGCCCGCTGGATTTCGGCGAGCCGTGCCGCGATCTCCGGTGCCCCGGCGACGGCGTCCACGGCTTCGCGCAGCGCCGTGGCCGTGACCTCCTCCGCGGGCAGGTGCTTGCCGACGCCGAGCTGCTCCAGCAGCGCGGCGTTGCCGAACTGGTCGACGGCCTGCGGGATCGCGACGGTCGGCACGCCGAACCAGAGCGCCTCCGTGCAGCCGCCCATCCCGGCGTGCGTGATGAACGCGGACGCGGCGGCCAGCACGGCGAGCTGCGGCACGGTTTCGTGCAGTTCGAACCCGTCCGGCACGGGGCCGAGCGAGGCGCGGTCGACCTTGTCGCCGATCGCCATCACGACGTGCCAGCCGGAGCCCGCGAAGGCTTCGAAGCAGGCGCGGAACACCTCGGCCTGGTCGTTGAAGGCGGTGCCGAACGACACCAGCAGCACGGGCGCGCCGCCCGCTGGCGGTGTCCAGCTCGTGTCGGCCAGCCGTACCGGGTCGAGGCACGGGCCGACGAACCGGACCCGTTCCGGCACCCGGTCCGCGTTCGGCTGCATGGCGCGGGGAATGAGCGAGAGCACGTGCTCCGGGCGCGCCAGCCATTCCGAGGCGGGCCGGTCGATGCCGTTCTCCCGCAGCCACGCGTCGAACGTCGCGTAGTAGCTCTTCCCCGAGTCCGAAGTGGCTATCGCTTGCAGCGTTTCGGCGAGGTCCTCTTCGTAGCCGTCCCACGCGACGTAGGTGGGGGAGAGCTGCACGGCGGGCACGCCGTAGCGCGCGCCGAGCACGGGGCCCGGCAGGCCGCCGATGTCGTAGAGCACCAGCTCGGGCCGGTCGTCGTCGAACCGCTCGGTGAGCGCGGGCAGCACCGCGATGCCTTCGTCGAGGAAGACGCGCATCGCCGACGCCGGGTCCTCCGGCCATGCGGCGGCGTCGCCGAGGGGCAGGATCGACGGGTGCGTGACCGGCTCGGCGCCGGTCGGCTCGACCAGCCCGGCGAGCGGTTCACCGACGGCGTAGCTGACCCGGTGCCCCCTCGACACGAGCTCTCTGATCACGGCGAGGGAGGGGTAGACGTGGCTCGGAGCGGTGCAGCCGACCATGAGGACGTGGTGGCGGTTTCGCATAGTTTTCCCTGTCGCATTCTCGAAAAGGTGGTCGACGGCGCGCAGGAGTGCGCCCGGCCGGGGCCGGGGGCGGCTCGAAGGGGCGGCCCGATGACGGGCGCCCTGCGGTCGCGCCGGATCAGCGGGAGCGCAAGCGGGAAAACATGATCATGCGCGAGACCCTACGGTCGCCCCGAGCACCCGGCAACCGGGTTTTCCGGGACGTGCGCGGCGGTGAGCGACGCGTCCACCGCCCAGCCGAGCGCGGTGTAGAGCCCGTGCCCGTCCTCGGTCGCGACGAGCACCGCGTGCGTGGCGCCTCGCGCCGCCGCGGCGGACCCGAGCGCGCCCATCACCAGCCGTCCGAGGCCGCGCCTGCGGTGCGCGGGCTCGGTGACCACCTGGTCGACGGTGGCCGACGAGCCCCATCGCGCGACCCGGCCCGAAGCCGCGGTGCCGCCGTCGGCCGCGTGCACGAAGACGTCGAGCACCGGTCCCGTTTCCCGGATCTCGACGGTGTACCCAGTCGGCGGTTCCGGCGCGTCGCCCGCGCCGAGACCGACGGACATCAAGTACTCGGGTTCGCCGATCAGCCACGGCGCGCTCAGCGTCGCGACGGTGTCCGCCCGCGGCCCGCAGACCTTCAACCAGGTGCCCGGCGAGGCGACGGACCGCGCTCGCTCGCCGACGGTGTCCTGGCTCGCGAGCACGTAGCGGACGCGGTGCCCGTGGCGTCCGACGTCGATGCGGAACCCGTCCGGCTCCGGCACGGGCACGGCCGTTCCTCGGCAGCGCGCCCACCCGTGCACCCAGTCGGCGATCAACGGCCGGAGGTCGCGCGCGGCCCGAAAAGGCGCGTCGGTGGCGGAGTCCATGCGATCATCCTGGCACCGCGCGGCCGGAGGGGGCGAGGGCGAGATGGTGGACTTCGACACGGTCGCCGAAGAGCTGTACGCGCTCCCGCGTGCCGAGTTCGTGGCGGCCCGTGACCGGCGGCAGGCCGAGGCGCGCAAGGCGGGCGACCGCGAGCTCGCCGCCCGGATCAAGAAGCTGCCGAAGCCGACGGTCGCGGCGGACGTGGTGAACCGGCTCGTCCGGGAGCGCCGCGAGCACGTCGAAGCGCTCGCGGCGCTGGGGGAGGAGCTGCGGGAAACACACCGGACCGGAACCGGGCGCCCGCTGCCCGAGCTGACGAAGGAGCGGCACCGGCGGGTACGGGAGCTGATGCGCGGCGAGTCCATTTCGGACAGTGCGGCGGTCGCGGTGGAGGAGACGCTCAACGCGGTCGTCGCCGACGCGGCCGCCGCGGACTCGGTGCTGTCCGGGCGGCTCGACCGGGAACTGAGCACCTCCGCGGATTCGGCGACGACATGGCTGCTGTCCGGGCCGGAACCGGGGAAGCGTCCGTCACTGCGGGTGATCCGGCCTCCCGAGCCCCCACCCGCGCCGAAGGTTCCTGGCAAGTCCGACAAGGCGCGCCAGCGTGAACTGGCGAAGGCGAAGAAGGCCGTCGAGGAGGCCGAAAGCGCGGCGTCGGAGGCCGGGCGCGCGCTGGAAAAGGGGCGGCGCGAGGTCGAACGTGCGCAGAACCGCGTGGTGAAGCTGCGGGCCCAGGTGCGCGAGGCAGAGGACGCGGTCACCGAGGCGAAGGAGTCTGTCGCGGACCTCGGCCGCGAACACCGGGAAGCACTCACCGCCCAGGCCGAAGCCAGGGAACGCCTCCACCTGCTCGAAGTCGACTAGCGGGTTTCAGCCATTTCCTTGCTTCGATGAAACAACCCTTGGATCATTTGTTTCATGGAAGCAAACAAAGCGCAGGTGGCCGACCTGGCGCACACCGTCACGCGGTTCGGCGAGGCGCTGCGCAGGGGGCAGGAGCGCGCGTTCGACCCCGTCCGGGTCGGCGTCCTGCAGTTCGTCGTCGAGCGGGAACGGGCGCGGCCGGGGGAGATCGCCGAGGAGCTGGACGTCCTCCCGTCTTCGGTCACGCGTCACGTGCAGGCGCTCGGGGATGCGGGCTACCTGGTGGTGAAGACCGATCCGGCGGACCGGCGGGCATCGGTCATCGAAGCCACCGAAGCCGGGCGGGAGCAGGCGCGCCAGTTCACCGAGGCGGGTATCGCGGTGTTCCAGGCCGTGATCGCCGAGTGGTCCGCCGACGACGTCGTCACGCTGACCGGACTGCTGAACCGCATGATCGGCGATTGGACGGCGCACGGCGCCGAGCAACAGCGCGCGGCCAGGGGACGCCGGCGCTTCAGGTGGAGCGAGACCTAGGAGGGGAACCATGGCGGTATCGGCCAGACCATTGGACGTGCTCGTCGCCGGGGGCGGGATCGGCGGGCTCGCGCTGGCGCACGGGCTGCGCAAAGCGGGCGTGCGCGTCACCGTGTACGAACGGGACCGGCACCGGACCGACCGGCTGCAGGGGTTCCGGATTCACATCAACCCGCACGGCAGCGGCGCGCTCGCCGAGTTGCTCCCACCGGAGGCGTTCGCGAGGTTCGCCGCGAGCGGCGGGAAGGGTGGCAACGAGTTCGGGTTCGTCACGGAGCAGGCGAAGGAACTCCTCCGGCTCGACGCGGAGATCACCACCGGCGGGGCGCGCGCGCCGGAAGACAGCCACTACGGGATCAGCAGGATCACCCTGCGCCAGATCCTGCTGTCCGGTCTCGACGACGTCGTGCGCTTCGGCAAGAAGTTCGAACGGTACGAGCGGGAACCGGACGGACGGGTCACGGCCGTCTTTTCCGACGGCACCACGGCGACGGGCGACGTGCTGGTCGGCGCCGACGGCGGGACGTCCCGCGTCCGCGCGCAGTACCTGCCCCACGCCGAACGGGTCGACACGGGAATCGTCGCGGTAGCGGGGAAGTACCTGCTCACCGACGAGACCAGGGCGGGGCTCGCGCCGCGGTTCCTCGCCGGGCCGGTGAGCGTCCTGCCGCCGAAGGGCTGCGGGATGTTCGTCGCGCCGCACGAGTTCTCCGGCGAGAACGACGAACTCGAACCCGGCGCGCTGTTCGACAACACCCGGCCGTACGTCTTCTGGGCGCTCGCGGCGAAACGGCCGAGCTGGGACCGCCGCACCGGCGGGCGCGAGCTGGAGTCGCTGACGGGCGGGGAGCTGCGGGGCCTCGTGCTCGACACGACGGAGCGGTGGAGCGAGGACCTGCGAACCCTCGTGGCCGGCTCGGCCGAGGAGGCCGTCACCGTCCTCCCGATCAGGACGGCCACCCCGGTGGCGGCGTGGGAGACGACGAACGTGACGGTGCTTGGCGACGCGATCCACAGCATGACGCCGTTCCGCGGGATCGGGGCCAACACCGCGCTCCGCGACGCCCGACTGCTGTGCCGCCGCCTGGTTGCCGCGAACCGGGGCGACATCGGGTTGCTCGACGGCATCCGCGAGTACGAAGCCGAGATGACCGAGTACGGGTTCGCGGCCGTGAAGGATTCGATGAAGGCGGCGACGATGGCGGTGAGCGATGGCCGCGCCGGCCGCGTCGTGGCGAGGACGGTGTTCCGCTCGCTCAACGCCGTGCCTCCGCTCAAGCGCCGGGTCTTCGCGGGGTTCGGCGACTCCTGACCGTGTCCGGCGGCCATTGCGTGGCCAAAACGCTGAGCTGCGTGGATGGTCGGAAATGGCCACAGATCGTGTTCGGGCTCCCACTGGGCGCGATGATCTTCTATCGTGCTGAGTACTGGGGGTCGGCGCGGGCCCGTACCGCGCACCCGCTGCGGGCGCGCGCCGATTCTAAGCGCGGTCGACGAGAACCTGGATCCCGTCGAGGATCCGGTCGAGGCCGAAGTCGATGTCCGCTTCGGGAAGCTCGGCGTCGTCGTAACCGCCCCCGCCGTAGACCGAGGCCGTGATCGGGAATCCCCGTTCGGCCATCCGGGGCAGCAGGAACTCGAGCACCTCGGGCCGGGCGAGCGCCGGGGTCCGCTGCCGCAGGTCCCGGTCCAGTGCGGCGGTGCCGCGCGCGTAGTTGTCGAGCAGCACCGCGGCGCCGAGCGCGTCGGCGGCGCTCAGCCCGGAGCCGGACACGCCGTCGAGGAACACCTCCATCCAGCCGAGCAGGTTCGGCGTGATCGGGGCGCCGTGAGAGGGCATGTCCAGCAGCCACGGATGGACGCGGAGCCGTTCGAGGAAGGCGCGTGTCCACACGGTCATGGCTTCGCGCCAGTGCCCGGTCTCGACGACCGAGTCCGGCGGCGGGCCCCACGCGGTGTCCGCGAGCAGGACGAGCAGCTCGTCCTTCGACCGGACGTAGCGGTAGAGCGCGTTGGGAGTGAGCCCGAGGTGCCGGGCGATCCGCGGCATCGACACCGCGCCGAACCCGTCGGCGTCGGCCACTTCGATCCCGGCCCGCACCACGTCGTCGATGGTGTGCGCGGGCTTCGGGCCGCGCCGGGGCCCCGGCGTGACGCCCCAGGCGAGCGCGAGTCCCGGCGGGAGCTTCGGGTCGTTCTCCGTCATCACCGCCATCCTTCCGCATCACGCCACCGGCGATAAACTGTGCGTGCAATACACTATTTACCGGAACCGCTGACGGGAAGGGGATCGGGCGTGCGTTCACCGGCATGGCTCACCGAGCTGCCGCTCTCCGCGGCGGATCGGACGGTGGTGGGCGAGCGCATCGAGGAGGCGCGCACGGCCGGTCTGCTCACCGACGAGGAGGCGGCGGACCGGTACGCGCGCTTGGCGACCGCGAGGACGCGCGGCGACCTGCGGGGCGCGCTTCCCCGGTCGCCCGGCGCGGTCGTGCCCGTGGACCTGCTCGTGGCGGCGAGGCTGGTGGCCGCGGTGACCTTCGCGCTGACCGTGGTCCAGATCGTGGTGTGGGTGCTGGTGATGGTGTTCAGCGGGAACGCCGAGGAACCGTGGTGGATGTGGACCGCGCTGCCCGGCGCCGCCGCGGTGGCCGGGCTCTGGCAGGCGCGGCGCTGGCTCAGCCGCCGCGCGCGCTGAGCAAGTCCTTTGTGGACACCGGGGCGCGCGGCATGACGCCGGGTGGTACCGGGCAGTAGATTGTGGTTCTCCCGTACCGAGGGCACTTCCCCGACCACCAGGAGACGCGCGTGCCGAACCCCGCCCCGAAGACGCTGTGCGAGTCGTTCCAATCCCTGGTCGCGGCCCATCCGGACCGGGTCGCGATCAGGACGCCCGGCGACACGACCGTGCTCACCTGGCGCGACTACGGCAGGCGCGTGGAGCGGATCGCGGCGGGGCTCGCCGGGCTCGGCGTCGGCAAGGGGGACACGGTCGGGATCATGCTCACCAACTCCCCGGAGTTCCATTTGGTGGACACCGCGGCGCTGCACGCCGGCGCGACGCCGTTCTCCATCTACAACACCAACCCGCCCGAGAAGGTCCGGTACCTGTTCGGCAACGCGGGCAACCGGGTCGTGGTGTGCGAGACGCAGTTCCTGGACGTGGTCGAGGCGGCCGCCCGCGCCGGGGACGTCGAGCACATCGTCTGCGTCGACGGCGAGCGCGAGGGCGTGATCTCGTTGGCGGAGCTGGAGAACTCGCCCGCGCCGGGGTTCGACTTCGAGGCTTCGTGGCGCGCGGTGGACGCGGGCGACGTGCTCACGATCGTCTACACCTCGGGCACCACCGGGCCGCCGAAGGGCGTCGAACTGACCCACGCCAACCTGATCGCGAACACGGAGGCGGCGCGAGAGGTGGCGGACATCGCCGTCGGGGACCGAGTGGTGTCCTACCTGCCCGACGCCCACGCCGCGAACCGGTGGGTGTGCCACTGGGGGAACCTGTTCACCGGCGTCGAGATCACCACGGTGGCGAACCCGAAGGAGGTGCTCGCCGCGCTGACCGACGCGCGCCCGACGTTCTTCGTCGGCGTGCCCGCGATCTGGTACAAGATCAAAGCCGGGGTGGAGGCGAAGCTCGCCGCCGAGAAGAGCCCGGTGAAGAAGCGGCTCGGCGCGTGGGCGATCGGCGTCGGGCGGCGCGTGGTCCGGCTCGAAGGGAAGCCGGTCCCGTTCCCGCTGCGGCTCCGGCACCGGATCGCCGACCGGCTGGTGCTTTCCCGGGTCCGTGCCGCGCTCGGGCTGGACGAGGTGAAGGTGGCGGCCTCCAGCGCCGCGCCGATCGAGCCGGACGCGCTCGAGTTCATGCTCGCGCTGGGCGTCACGGTGTGCGAGGCGTGGGGCATGTCCGAGCTGACCGCCGCGGCCACCGCGAACCGGCCGGGCCGGATCCGCGTCGGCACCGTCGGGACCCCGTTCAGCGGCGTCGAAGTGCGGATCGCCGAGGACGGGGAACTGCTCGTGCGCGGCCCGATCGTGATGAAGGGCTACCGCGGAGAGCCGGAGAAGACCGCGGAGATCCTCGATGCCGACGGCTGGCTGCATTCCGGCGACATCGCCACGATCGACGAGGACGGCTACGTCCGCATCGTCGACCGCAAGAAGGAACTGATCATCAACGCGGCGGGCAAGAACATGTCCCCGAGCAACATCGAGAACGCGGTGAAGGTCGGTTGCCCGCTGATCGGGTCGGTGCTGGCGGTCGGGGACCGGCGGCCCTACGTCGTGGCGCTGGTGACGCTCGACCCCGACGCCTGCGCGGCGCACGCGGCCGAACGCGGGCTGCCCGACGCCGCGCCCGCCGCGCTCGCCACCGATCCCGAAGTGGTCGCGATGGTCGAGGACGCGGTCGAGCGGGCGAACGGGAAGCTCTCGCGCGTGGAGCAGGTCAAGAAGACCGTGGTCCTGCCCGACGTGTGGGAACCCGGCGGCGACGAGGTCACGCCGACGATGAAGCTGCGGCGCAAGCCGATCGCGGCACGGTACGCGGACCGGATCGAAGCGCTCTACTCGGCTTAGGGGCGCGTTCCGCGCGGGTGCCGTCCCGCCCGCGCGGAACGGCACCGGATTTCGCCGGGGAAGACGTTCTCGCCGAGGGGGACTTGACAAAAGGGGGACAATAAAAAATCGGCGTGCTCTCCATAAAACAATGGATAGTCCGCCGAACCTAATGTCAGTTTAGCGGCTGCGAGGACAAGTGTCAACTCAGGGGTACGAAGCGGAATTGCGGTCCGAACGGGACTACGTGGCCGGGCTTTACACGCGGCTCGACGCCGAGCGCGCGCGAGTGAAGGGGGAGTACCGGAAGGCACTGCGGGGAGACGGCGGAACGCCGATGGAACGGGACGTGCGGGTGCGCGCGACGGCCAGGGAGGTGAAGCGGCTGGACGTCGCCGACAACGGATTGTGCTTCGGGCGACTGGACACCGTTTCCGGTGAACGTTCCTACATCGGCCGGATCGGCCTTTTTGACGAGGAAAACGACTACGAGCCCGTGCTGCTCGATTGGCGGGCTCCGGCGGCGCGCGCGTTCTACGTCGCCACCGGCGCGAACCCGGAGAACATGCGCCGCCGCCGTCAGCTCCACACGGGCGGGCGGACGGTCACCGGGTTCACCGACGAGGTGTTCGGCAGGCCAGCCGAGGGCGAGCAGGGCGACGCGGCGCTGCTCGCGGCGGTCAACGCGCCGCGAGGCGAGGGGATGCGCGACATCGTCGCGACGATCCAGGCCGAGCAGGACGAGATCATCCGGCTCGACCACCCCGGGGTGCTGGTGATCGAGGGCGGGCCCGGTACCGGGAAGACCGTGGTGGCGCTGCACCGGGTCGCGTACCTGCTCTACACCCAGCGGGAGCGGATGGAACGGCACGGCGTGCTCGTGATCGGGCCCAATCCGTCGTTCCTGCACCACATCGGCCGCGTCCTGCCGTCGCTCGGGGAGTCCGACGTCGTGTTCATGACCCCGGGGGACCTCGTGCCGGGGCTGAGCACCACGGCCGAGGACGCGCCGGAAGTCGCGCGGCTCAAGGGATCGCTGAAGATGCTGGACGTGCTCGCTGCGGCGGTCGCCGACCGGCAGCGGCTGCCGGAGGAGCCGGTGCCGATCCAGCTGAAGGACGTCACGGTGCACATCGACGCCCCGACCGCGGAGTGGGCGAGGCAGGAGGCGCGCGACAGCGGGCTGCCGCACAACGAGGCCCGCGCGACGTTCACCGAGATCGTCACGTACGTGCTCACCGAACGGGCGATCGGCCGGATCGGACGGGGCTGGCTGACCAGGGACGACCGCGAAGAATGGGAGGACATGCGGACCGGGCTGGTCAAGGAGCTCGCGCAGGACGACCGGTTCCTCGCCGCGCTCGACGCGCTGTGGCCGATCCTGACCCCGGAAACGCTGCTGGGATCGCTGTACTCCTCCGAAGAACGGCTGCGGGCGGCGGGCGCGGACCCGGTGCTCCTGCGCGCCGACGAAGAGGCGTGGACGGTGTCGGACATCCCGTTGCTCGACGAGCTGGTCGACCTCCTCGGTTTCGACAAGACGGCGGAAAAGGCGGCGCAGCGGGCCGCCGAGCGGGAACGCAAAGCCAAGGAGGAGTACGCCGAAGGCGTCATGGAGATCATGAAGCTGGACCGCGAGGAAATGGACGAGGACGTCATGCTGGCGGCCGAAAACCTGATCTTCGCCGACGAGCTGGCCGACCGCTTCGTCGACCAGGACACCCGCACCCTTGTCGAACGCGCCGCCGCGGACCGGGACTGGACCTACCGGCACGTGGTGGTCGACGAGGCGCAGGAACTGTCCGAAATGGACTGGCGGGTGCTGATGCGGCGGTGCCCCAACCGGTCCTTCACGGTGGTCGGCGATCTCGCCCAGCGCCGGTCGGAGGCGGGCGCGCGCTCGTGGGGCTCGATGCTGGAGCGCTACGTGCCCGGCCGCTGGGTCTACCGGTCGCTGTCGGTGAACTACCGCACCCCGGCGGAGATCATGGCCGTCGCCGCGGCGCTGCTCGCCGAGTTCGCGCCCGGTGTCGAGCCGCCGGAGTCGGTCCGCGCGTGCGGTGTCCAGCCGTGGTCGAGGCGGGTGACCGAGGACGAACTGCCCGTCGCCATCGAGGAATTCGAGCGGGACGAGGCGGGCCGTGAAGGCACCAGCGTGGTGATCGGGCCGCCGGGGGTGCCCGGCGCGGTGCGCGCCTCCGACACGAAGGGCTTGGAGTTCGACGCCGTGCTGGTCGTGGACCCGGACCGGATCCTCGCCGACGGCCCGCGCGGCGCGGCCGAGCTCTACGTCGCGCTCACCCGCGCCACCCAGCGCCTCGGCGTCCTGCACCGGAACCCGATGCCGGAGGCGCTGACCGGGCTCGTCGAAGTCCCGGTGTCCGCCGGCGCGGGGAAGTAACGGCGCGCGGCCGCCCCTGGGCGCGGGGCGGCCGCGCGGCTCACCGCAGTGCCTTCTCCCGTGGCGCTTCTTCGCCTGCCGCGACGGCGGAAGCGGTGCGCAGCGCCCAGGCGCTGGTGCTCGCGAGCCCCAGCACGAGTACCGCGACGCCGCAGCCCGCCATGATGTACCAGCCGAGGTGGCTCGCCTCGGCGAAACCCCGCGACGGGGTGACCCGCGCGGTGACGGCGGCGCCGAGCACGGCGACCCCGAGCGACGCGCCGACCTGGCGGCTGGTCGAGGCGACCGCCGCGGCGACCCCGGCCTGCGCCCTCGGCATCCCGGACACCGCCGCGTTGGTGATCGGCGCGTTCAGCATGCCGAACCCGATGCCGAACGCCAGGTAGGCGAGCAGCAACTGCCAGACCGGGGTGTCGATGTCCAATGTGGACAGCAGGACCGCGCACAGCGTGATCCCGGCGCCCGCGACGAGCAGCGGCAGGCGCGGGCCCCTCGACCCGACGACCCGGCCGGACAGCGGCGCGAAGATCCCGGTCATCACCGCCATCGGCAGTGTGTACAGGCCCGCGTGCAGCGGGGACAGGCCGCGCACGTCCTGCAGGTACAGCGCGTTCAGGAAGAGGAACCCGCCGAGCGCGGCGAACCCGGTGATCGCGATGAGGGTGGCGCCGCTGAACGGCGCGCTGCGGAAGAAGCGGGTGTCGAGCAACGGCTCGCGGCGTCGTCGTTCGTAGAAAGCCAGTGCCACGGCCGAAATCGCGGCGGCGGCGAAGCAGCCCACGATCCACGGGGAGCCCCAGCCCGCGCCGGGTCCTTCGATGACGCCGTAGGTCAGCGACGCGAGCAGGACCATCACCAGCAGCTGGCCGACCGGGTCGAAGCGGCGCGGGTGCGGTGCCTTCGACTCCGGCACGTACACCGCGGTGAGCACGATCGCGAGCACGCACACGGGGACGTTGAGCCAGAAGATCGAGCGCCAGCCCACCGCGTCGACGAGCGCGCCGCCGACGACGGGGCCCAGCGACATGCTGAGCCCGACCACGCCGCCCCACACTCCGATCGCCCGCGCCCGTTCGCGCGGATCGGTGAAGGTGTTCGTGATGATCGACATGGCGACCGGGTTGAGCATCGAACCACCGATCGCCTGGATCATCCGGAAGGCGATGAGCGCGCCGGTGGTCGGCGCGATGCTGCACAGCAGCGAACCGAGTCCGAACAGGACGAGGCCGAGCTGGAAGACACGGCGGCGCCCGAACCGGTCGGCCATCGAGCCGGACAGCATGAGCAGGCTGGCGATCACCACGGTGTAGGCGTCGATCGTCCACTGCAGACCGGTGGGCGGGGAGTGCAGGTCGCGCTGGATCGACGGCAGCGCGAGGTTCACGATGGTGTTGTCGAGCCCGACGATGAACAGGCTCATACAGCAGATGGCGAGTACGAGCAGCCGGTGGCGGCGATCGAGCAAAGGTCCCCCAAGGCGGGCTGGTTTCGGTGTCACGGCGCGGAAATCCGGTCGAGGAGTGCGGCGAGCGCGGCGAGGTCGTCCTCGCCCAGCGCGGCCAGTCCCGCGGGCGGCCGGTCGGCGACGGCGTGCACGGTGTCGAGGACGCGCCTGCCCGCCGGGGTCAGTTCGACGAGCTTGGCGCGCCGGTTGCCCGGGTGCGGGCGGCGCAGCACGAGCCCGCGCGCTTCCAGGTCGTTGACGGCGACCGTGGCGGCGGGCGCGTCGACGCCCATCCGGTCGGCGAGATCGGCCATCGTGCGGGGCTCGCCGAGCCGCTTCAGCGCGCGCACCCTGGTGAACGGCAGCCCGGTGGCTTCGGAGACGGACCGGCGCCAGTCGCCCCTGCTGTCCATCACCACCGAGACCAGCTTGCCCCACACCTCGGCCGCATCCGTACCCACGGCAACTATTGTGCGCGCACAATAGTTGCCCGTCCACAACTAGTTGACCTTGATCACGTTCACCAGGTGGGCACCGTTGCCCGCATGCGCATACCGCGATGCACTGGACGTCCCGATGTCGAGGAGCGCGAATGACCGTCACGGACGAACTGCTCGCGAACAACGCCAAGTACGCCGAAGGGTTCTCGGGACCGCTGCCCCTGCCGCCGTCGAAGCACGTCGCCGTCGTCGCGTGCATGGACGCCCGGCTCAACGTCTACGGCGCGCTCGGCCTCAACGAGGGCGAAGCGCACGTCATCCGCAACGCGGGCGGAGTGGTGACCGAGGACGAGATCCGCTCGCTGGCGATCAGCCAGCGGTTGCTCGGCACCGAGGAGATCATCCTGGTGCACCACACCGACTGCGGCATGCTCACCTTCACCGACGACGAGTTCAAGGCCTCGATCGAGCGGGACACCGGGCTGAGGCCGCCGTGGGCCGCCGAAGCGTTCAGCGATCCCGAAGCCGATGTGCGGCAGTCGATCGGCCGCATCCGGAACAGCCCGTTCGTGCCGAAGAAGGATTCGGTGCGCGGGTTCGTGTTCGACGTCGCGACCGGGAGGCTGACCGAGGTCACCGCCTGAGCGCGGCCAGTTCCGCCTCCACCGCGCGGGTGCGCGGGTGGTCGCCGCCGCCGACCGCCCGCCACCGGCAGGCGATCCGCTCGAGCTCCTCGGCGGCGCCGTCGCGCTCGCCCCGGCGCGCCGCCAGCCTGGCCAGGCCCCGGCGGCATTCGAGCGCGCCGGGGATCGGGATGCCCGGTTCCGCCAGCAGGGCGCGGAATTCGGCGTCGGCGGCGTCCTGCCCGTCGTCCTGGTTGCTCAGCGCGACCGCCACGCCCAGCCGTGCCGCCATGCGCAGCCGGTGCGTGGCGGCGACCCCGCTGCGGCCGGGGACCTCGCCGAGCCGTGCCGCTTCGCGCGCGATCTCGGCGAAGGCCTCGTCGCACACCGCTTCGTCGAGTTCGACGGTCGCCTTTCGCAGCAGCTCCACGGCTTCGGCGAACTCGTGGGCCTCCACCAGCGCGAGGCCGAGCTTGATGTCGCAATGCGGGGTGGGACCCCACGCCTGCTTGGCGTCGTCGGCCAGCGCACGCAGCTCTTCGACGGCCTTCGCCGCGTCACCGCTCCACGCCCGCACACTCACCAGGGTCGTGCGGGCGTGCCACCGCCAGAACCGCTCCACCGGCACCGCCGGGTCGAACCCCGCGATCGCCTCGCCGATCGTGCCCTCGGCCTCGCGCCACCGCGGCCCGAGGTGGCGCACCGCGCCGAGCACGCACCGCGTGTTCAGCGTGACGGGATGACGATCGCCGAGATGGCGCACCGCGGCGTCGAGGACCACCGACAGCCGCGCTTCCGTTTCGGCCGGGTCGACCGTGCCGCAGATCGCGTCGTTGCGGCGCGTCGCGACGATCTGGGCGCGTCGGCGCGCCCCGGTCAGGCGCAGTGCCAAGGACATCGGAGTTCCCCCTCTGTTGCTCCGAGCCCAAGACCCTACCGTGCCGACGGAGCTGGAGTACGGTGCCGATCACGACCAGAGATTGGTTTGGACATGTTTCCCGTGGCGGAGCTGGTAGCCGGGGGAAACCGGGCCACCCGCGCGAAGACCTCGGCGGGTCGCGTGTCGCGAGAGGACTGGAGAACGAATGGGACAGGGAGAAGGCGCGCCCGGTGTCGTCGCGGGCGAGGACTCCGACGGCGGAGGCTGGCGGGTGACCCCCGCGCTGGAGCAGCTCCGCCGTCGCGCGAAGGACGTGCTCGACCCGGTGCACTACGACTACTTCGCCGGGGGAGCGGGCGAGGAGGTCGTGCTCGGCGAGAACCCCCGCGCCTACGACCGGCTCGCACTGCGGCCGAGGATCCTCCGCGGCAGCGCCAAACGGGACCTTTCGGTCGAGCTTCCCGGTGCGCGCGCGAGCATGCCGGTCTTCGTCTCGCCGACGGCGTTCCACAAGCTCGCCCATCCCGACGGCGAGCTGGCGACGGCGCGCGCGGTGGCCGCCGCGGGCACCGTGCTGGTCTCCAGCATGGCCGCGTCCGTGCCGATCGCCGAGGTGACCGCCGCCGCGCGCGAAGTCGACCGCGACGCCGCCGTGTGGTTCCAGCTCTACCTGCAGAACTCCCGTGAAGTGACCGCCTGTCTCGTCCGCAGGGCGGAGGAGGCGGGCTGCTCGGCGTTCGTGGTGACCGTCGACTCCCCGGTGTTCGCGCGACGTGCGCGCGAGCGGACCCACCCGTTCAGCGATCTTCCCGCCCACATCGCCGCGGAGAACATGCGCGACCTCCCCGGCAGCGAGCCCGGCGCGCTGCGTGACGTCGAAATGTCGCCGGAGGTGTCGTGGGAGTACGTGGCGTGGCTGCGGGAGCGCACCTCGCTGCCGATCCTGCTCAAGGGCGTGCTGCACCCGGACGACGCGGTGCTCGCGGTCGACGCCGGGGTCGACGGGGTGCTGGTGTCCAACCACGGCGGCCGCCAGTTCGACGCGGCACCCGCCGCAGCCGAGGCCCTTCCGTCCATTGTGGACGCTGTCGACGGCAGGATCGCGGTACTGGTGGACGGTGGCGTGCGACGGGGCGGTGACGTCGCCAAGGCGCTGGCGCTGGGCGCGCGCGCCGTCGGCGTCGGCAGGCCGGTGCTGTGGGGGCTGGCCGCGGACGGTGAGAACGGGGTGCGCGAGGTGCTGGAAGCCCTGCGCGCCGAGTTCGACCACGCGCTCACGTTGTGCGGCGGGCGCGGTCTCGCCGACCTGACGCGGGACCTCGTCGTGGTGCGGGGGAGCGGGGCCGCGTGGTGACCGCCCGGAGGGGACGCCTCGTTCGCTAGGAGGAGGCGCCGCGCTCCTGCCCCGCATACCGTGCAGGCATGCCAGCCGTTCAGAAGATCGCCGGGGTGCCGTTCGTCCCGGTCCGGTTGCTGCCGCTCGTGCTCGCGGCGGTGACCGTGCCGGTGCTCGGTTCCGGCGGCGCGCTGGACTGGGTGCTCGCCTTCGCCGCCGCCGTGCTGACCATCGGCGGCGGCACCTGGCCCTACGTGGTGACCGTCGCGCAGGCGGTGCTGCTCGCCGTCGCCGCGGACAGCACGGTCTCGGCCCGGTTCGTGGTGCAGTTCCTCGCCCTGTACGCGGTGATCGAAGTGCTGATGCGCCGCGAAGGCTGGTGGCGCGCGGTCGCCGTCGTCCCGGCCTGGGGTGCGACGGCGGTGCTGTGGTGGGTGCTCACCGGCGAGTTCGCCCGCACCGCGCTGGCCACGGTGGTGCTGGCGGGCAGCGCGACGATCCTCGGCGTGCACATGTGGTCGCTGCGCCTCGGGATGCGGACCTACCACGCGCAGGTCGCCGAGCTGACCCGGCTCCGCTCGGTCGAAGCGGTGGCGGTGCGCGCCGCCGAACGCGGTGCGATCGCCCGCGAGCTGCACGACCTGGTCGCGCACCACGTCGCGTCGATCGTGCTGCGCGTCGGCATCGCCCGCCACGTCGCCGGAAGCGCGGACGCGCGCGTGGCCGAGGTCCTCGACGACGTGCACGCCACCGGCAACGCCGCGCTCGGCGACCTCCGCGAGCTGGTGCACGTGCTGCGCGACCCGGCGACGGCGGACCGCGATCCGGCGGCGCCGCTGCTGGAGCCCGCGGATCTGCGCGGCGCGCTGGACGCGGTGGTCACGAGGATCGAGCAGGCGGGCCTTCCGGTGACGAGCGAGGTCGACGCGGCGGCCGCGGGGCTGGACGCGTTGCGGCGGCTCGCGGTGCTGCGGGTGGCGCAGGAGGGCCTGACCAACGCGCTGCGGCACGCCGAGCAGGCGACCGGCGCGCGGCTGCGGGTGTCGGTCGGCGAGGATGACGTCGTGCGCGTCGAAGTGACCGACGACGGGCGGCCGCACGCCGCTCGCGACCTGCCCGGCTACGGGCTGGCCGGTCTGTCGGAGCGGGTCGACGCCGTCGGGGGCACGTTCGAGGCGGGTCCAGGTGAGCGGGGCTGGCGGCTGGCCGCGGTGCTGCCGCCGGCGCGCGTGCCCTCGGGAGGCGGCGCGTGATCAGGGTCCTGCTCGTGGACGACCAGCAGCTCGTGCGTGCCGGGCTGCGGATGCTGTGCGAGGCGGCGCCCGATATCGAGGTCACCGGCGAGGCGGAGAACGGGCAGCGCGCCGTCGCACTGGCCGCGGAGGATCCGCCGGACGTGGTGCTGATGGACCTCCGGATGCCCGGCCTCGACGGAATCGGTGCCACGGAACGGATCCTGGGCGCGCGACCGTCGACGAGGGTGGTGGTGCTGACCACGTTCGACGATGACGACCACCTGTACCCGGCGCTCGGGGCCGGCGCGTGCGGGTTCCTCGCCAAGGACGCCGCGCCCGCCGAGCTGCTCGACGCGATCCGCCGCGCGGCCGCGGGCGACAGTCCGTTCAGCCCGGCGGTGCTGCGGCGGCTGGTGGGCAGGGCGCTGGAGAACCGCGCCGCGGTGCCCGCGAGCCCGGACCGCGTCGCGGCGGGGATCACCGAGCGCGAGGCCGAGGTGCTCTCGCTCGTCGGTGCCGGGCTGTCCAACGCGGAGATCGCGGGCAGGCTCTACCTCGGCGTCACCACGGTCAAGACGCACGTCGCGAGCCTGATGGCGAAAACGGGACACGCCAACCGGGTGCAGCTAGCGGTGTTCGCCGTCCGAAGCGGCTGGACGCCCTGAGGGCCCGGGGGCTGCTTTCCCCTGAAGGTCACCTTCAGGGCGTTTCGGTATGCCCCCGCGAATGCGGCCGGAGCGTGGTTCAGACCAGGCGGGCGGACAGCTCGTCGTCGCTGGGCTCGACGAGATGGCTGCCGTCCGGCCAGAGCAGCGTCGGGATGCGGCGGGCGCCGTTCTGCAGCGCGCGCACCCTCTCCTCGGCCGCGGAATCGGCCTCCACGTCGACGTAGTCGTAGTCGATCCCGGTGCGGTCCAGCAGCGCGCGGCTGCGGCGGACGTCGGGACACCAGCTCGCGCCGTAGACGGTCAGCCGGTCCACACGGGCGTCCGAGTCGTTGTCGTGCACGGGTTCCTCCTGAGGTCGCGCGCCGGTTCCAGCATGCCCGCCCGACCTGAGTGAATTCTGAACGAATCCACCCGCGTGGTCTAGACCCAATGGTCTAGACCCAGTAGGCGACGCGCGAGCGGTAGTTCCGCAGCACCAGCAGTGCGAGTGCCCAGCCGACGATCGTCATCCCGCCCGCGACCGCCCAGTGCGTCCAGCTCTGCTGCTGGCCGACGAGCGGGGCGCGGAGGATCTCCACGAAGTGGTAGACGGGGTTGAGCTTGAGGATGTCCACCGCGAAGGCGCCGACACCCGAGTTCGCCTTGCCACCCGCGAGCACCTGGTCCATCGACCACATGATCGGCGTGGCGTAGAACAGCATCGTGATGAAGCTGGAGATCACCGGCGGGATGTCGCGGAACCGGGTCGCGGTCACGCCGAAGAGCAGCACCACCCAGCCGCCGTTGAGCAGGATCAGGGCGAACGCGGGGATGGCGAGGAAGATCGACCAGCCGATGCCGGGGTGCG
Organism: Amycolatopsis sp. CA-230715; assembly: GCF_018736145.1. Lineage (GTDB taxonomy): Bacteria > Actinomycetota > Actinomycetes > Mycobacteriales > Pseudonocardiaceae > Amycolatopsis. Next base: position 119,716 of record NZ_CP059997.1, on the reverse strand, counting down.
TGATCGCGTGCTCGTCGTTCACCAGGTGATAGGGGTGGTCGACGCTGCCGAGGAAGATGAGGATCACCACGACGTAGACGACCATGTTGTGCGCGAAGTACAGCGTCTGCCGCCACACCGTGCGGAACGCGTACACCGTCACCGGCGCGGGAAGCTGCTTGATCAGGCCCTCGTTGTCGATGAACGTCTCGGAGCCCTCGACGATGCAGCCGTTGATGAAGTTCCACAGGATCAGCCCGGTGGTGATGCTCGGCAGCAGCGTCGAGATGTTCGAGCCGAACAGCGCGGCGTTCACCACGCCAAGCGCGAGCGCGGTGACGCCCATGCCGATGCTGATCCACAGCGGCCCGATCGTCGAACGGCGGTAGCGCTGCTTGATGTCCTGCCAGGCCAGCTGCCCCCACAGCTCCCGCGCGCGCAACGCGCTCATGAGGTCCTGCGTCGCGCGCCGGAAGGTCTTCGGGGGAACGTAGGCCGACATGGGGTTACTCGACTCGATTCTCGCGCTGGCGGTGGGCTGGTCTTCGCAACCTAGCAGCGCCGCGGGCGCGGGCGCCGCCGGGGACGTCCGTCCACAGTGGCCGGATCACGGCGGGACCGGGCCGCCGGTCCGCTTCACCGTGCGGATCACCGGCGCGGTTTCCAGCGTCCTGATCGCGGTGAGCGGGGCGACCCGGCGCGTGAGGTAGCGGTAGAGATCGCCGCCGCCGCGGCAGTTGATCATCGCGGTGAGGTTGGTCGGGCCGGTGGTCGCCACGACGAACGAGGTTTCCGGGTGGCCAGCGAGCGCGTGCCCGACCTCCTCCAGCCCGGACGGCGAGACCGCCATCCACAGCCTGGTCTGCGACGCGAAGCCGAGCCGCTCCAGCCGCACGTCGAGGTGGTAGGTGAGCACGCCCTGGTGGCGCAGCGCGGCCATCCGCCGTTTCACCGTGGCGTCCGAGGAACCGGTGCGGGCGGCCAGTTCGGTGTAGGTGGCCCTGCCGTCGGCCGCGAGCAGGTCGAACAGCGCCTGGTCACCCGGTTCGAGTTCGAGCGGGCTGTCGTCGTCGGAAGGGGGCGGCGGCCGCAGGAGCGCTGCTTTCTCCTCCGGCAGCGAGTGCAGCCCGGCCCAGCCGCCGGGCAGCGCGAAGGTGTGCACCAGCTCGTGCGCGGAGACCGACGTGACGCGCGCGGTGCGGGGCAGCTTGCGCAGCAGCAGGTCGTCGCGGTCGGCGGTGGTGCGGACCTGGGTGTTGCACGAGATTTCGGTGCCACCGGAGAGCAGGTAGATCCACGACGTGTCGTCGCGCGCGGCGAGCGCGTTCGCGATCGAGACCGCGGCGTCCGGGGTCGCCACGAGCCGCATCGTCCACGGGACGTAGCCGAGGCGCGCGCCGTTGACCGCGCCGATGACCCGGAGCGTGCCGGTGGAGCGCAGCCGCCGGTACCGCCGCGCCACGGTGTTCTCCGAGACCTCGAGCACCTCGGCGATCGTGCGCAGCGGCGCCCTGCCGTCGATCTGCAGCGCGTGGACGAGCCCGCGGTCGATCTCGTCCAGGGTGACGGTATCCATCGCGGGACTGTATCTCACGACGGTATCCATCACATTCAGCTCCATCACTGGTGGCGATCGATGCCGGATCGCGAACCTTCGAGAGTAATCGAACGAAGGGAGTTCTCATGCGTACCTGGTGGCCACTCGTCGCGGTGTGCCTCGGCTCCGCGCTGTTCCTCGTGGACACCACCGTGGTGACGGTCGCGCTGCCGGACATCGGCCGCGATTTCGGTGCCGGTCTCGGTGCCCTGCAATGGGTTCCGAACGGGTACACGCTGGTGCTGGCCGTGCTGATGCTGACGGTCGGTTCGCTCGCCGACCGGTGGGGCCCGCGCGCCACCTACCTCGCGGGTCTCGTCGTGTTCGGGATCGCCTCGCTCGGCTGCGGGCTCGCCGCGAACAGCGGTGAGCTGATCGCGGCGCGCGCGGTGCAGGGGATCGGCGGCGCCGGTATCGCGGTCACCGGTTTCGCGCTCGTGATGAGCACCTACCGCGACCGCGCCCGCGGCACCGCGATCGGGGTGTACTTCGCGGTCAACGGGCTCGGCGCCGCCATCGGCCCGATGCTCGGCGGGGTGCTCACGGAATTTTGGGGCTGGCGCTCGATTTTCTTCGTCAACCTGCCGGTCGTGGCGTTGACGATCGCGATCACCGCGCGAGCCGTCCGCCGCGACGGCGCGACCGCGAAGAAACCGCTCGACCCCGCGGGCATGCTCACCTTCGGCGTCGCGGCCGCGGCACTGACCTACGGCCTGTCCCGCGGCGACTGGTCGCTCGTCACCATCACGAGCTTCGCCGTCGCCGCGGCCGCTTTCGCGGCGTTCGTGGTCGTAGAACGGCGCGTGCCGCATCCGCTGCTCGATCCCGCGCTGTTCCGCGATTTCGCGTTCAGCAGCCTGCTCGCCTGCTCCGCCGCGTCGACACTGGTCTTCGCCGCCTTGCTCTACTTGTCGATCTGGCTGCAATCAGGGCTGGGCCTCGGTCCGGTGGCCGCCGGGTTCGCGCTCATGCCGCTCGCGGCCGCGTCGTTCGTCACCTCGACCGTCGCCGGAAAGTTCCTGCACAGGGTGGCGCCGAGGCTGGTGCTCGCGATCGGCGTGCTGCTCGGCGGCGCGGGATGCGCGCTGCAGCTCGGGCTCACCGCCGAGTCGACGGCGACCAGCGTCACCGCGGGGCTCGTGGTGACCGGGATCGGGATCGGGCTCGCCGGGCCCGCGATGGGGGCCGCCGTCGCCGGGACGCTGCCGCCGGACCGCGGCGGGATGGCGGCCGGGATCCTGACCACGGTGCGCCAGCTCGGCCAGACGCTCGGCGTGGCCGTGCTGGGCATCGCCTTCCAGACGGGCGCCGGATCGCCCGCGCGCGGGCTCGACAACGTCTACCTGGTCTCCGCGGCCGCCGCCGCGGTCACCGGGGTCCTGGTGCTCGTCGCCGTTCGAGCAGCGGGGCGATCCGGTACCCGACCAGCTCGCGCATGACCAGCGCGGTGTCGGTCCGTTCGACGCCGGGGATCGCGAGCACCTTGCCCGCGATCCGGTACAGGTCGTCGGCGTCGGCGGCCACCACGTGCACCAGCAGGTCCGCCGCCCCGCTCAACCCGTGCACCTGCAGCACTTCCGGGATTTCGGCGAGGTGCGCGGCCACCTCGTCGAGCAGCCGCTGCACGACACGGGTGCTGATGAAGGCGGTGAGCGGGTAGCCGACGGCGGCGGGGTCGACGCGCCGTTCGAACGAGCCGAGCACCCCGCGTTCCTCGAGGCTCGCGATCCTGGCGTGCGCGGTGTTGCGGGAAATCCCGACGGCCTCCGCGATCGCGATCGTGGTGGCGCGCGGGTGCTCGGTGAGCGCGAGCAGGATTTCGGCGTCGACGCCGTCCACCGGCGCGGCTCGGTCGCGGTGGGGCAGAGTGCTCAGCTCCCCAGCGGTCGGCGGCGCGCCGGTTGTGCAGTGTGCACGGTCCGCGCGCCGTTGGTTGTTCATCCGTCCCGGTCATGGTGGGGTATCCGCCGACGACTGCACAAGAGGAGGACGACCCATGGCCAGTCCCGCGCCCGTCGCGACCGAGTTCGACCTGCTTCGCGCGGTGGAGCGCCGGGTGCTGTGGCTGTCCACCGCGATCGTGCACCACGCGAACCGGGTGCGGCCGAACCCGTCGGGACTGAAGGTCGGCGGGCACCAGGCTTCGTGCGCGTCGATGGTGTCGATCATGACCGCGCTGTGGTTCCGCCACCTGCGGTCTGGTGACCGGGTGTCGGTGAAACCGCACGCCTCGCCGGTGCTGCACGCGATCAACTACCTGCTCGGGTCGCTCGACGAGCGCTATCTGACGACGCTGCGGGAGTTCGGCGGCCTGCAGAGCTACCCGAGCCGCTCGAAGGACCCGGACCCGGTCGACTACTCGACGGGCTCGGTCGGGATCGGCGCCACCGCGCCGATCTGGGGCGCGGTGGCGCGCCGCTACGTCGAGACCGCGACCGGAGGCGCGGGAACCGGCCGCCAGTTCTCGCTCGTCGGCGACGCCGAACTGGACGAGGGCGCGATCTGGGAGGCGATCCTCGACCCCGGCGTCGCCGATCTCGGTGAACTGGTGTGGATCGTGGACCTCAACCGGCAGTCGCTCGACCGCGTGGTGCCGAACATCGCGGCGGGCCGCCTGCGCGGCATGTTCGACGCGGCGGGCTGGCAGGTGCTGACCCTCAAGTACGGGCGCCTGCTCGAAGAGCTGTTCGCGAGGCCAGGCGGCGACGCGCTTCGCGCCAGGATCGACGAGATGGCGAACCCGGAGTACCAGCGGCTGCTGCGCTGCACCGCGGCGCAGATACGGGACCGGCTGCCCGGCGGGGACGCGCGGATCGCCGCGCTGATCGCGGACCTCGACGACGAAGCGCTCGTGGCGGCGGTGCGCAACCTCGGCGGCCACGACCTCGAAGCACTGGACGAGGTCTACGGCGCCATCGACGACGGGCGCCCGACGGTGATCTTCGCCTACACGGTCAAGGGCTGGGGCCTGCCGACGCAGGGGCACCCGCAGAACCACTCGTCGCTGCTGACCGAGGACCAGTTCGGCGAACTGGCCGAGCGGCTCGGCACCCGCGCCGACGCGCCGTGGGGCCGGTTCGACGACGGGGGAGCCGAGGCGCGGTTGTGCGCGGAGGTCGCGGAACGCCTTGCCAGGCCGGAATTCCCGCGCCACGCCGTGCCGGACCTGCCGGTGGACATCGGCAGGACACCGGGCGGGACGGCCACCACGCAGGCCGCGCTCGGGCGCGTCCTGCTCGACCTCACGCGCGAGGCGCCGGACGCCGCGCGCCGCGTGGTCACGGTCAGCCCGGACGTCAGCTCGTCGACGAACCTCGGCGGCTGGGTCAACAAGGTCGGCGTGTGGTCGGCGGCCGAACGCCGGGACTGGTTCGCCGACGACGCCGAGACGATCCTGCACTGGCGGGAGAACCCGAACGGCCAGCACATCGAACTGGGGATCGCGGAGACGAACCTGGTCGGGCTGCTCGGCGAGCTGGGCACCACGTGGAGCCGGTGGGGGCAGCCGCTGCTGCCGATCGGCGTGCTCTACGACCCGTTCGTCGAGCGCGCGCTGGAGCCGTGGTCGTTCGGGATCTACGCGGGCGGTCAGTCCATTTTGGTCGGGACCCCGTCCGGGGTGACGCTCGCGCCGGAAGGCGGGGCGCACCAGTCGATCACGACGCCGTCGCTCGGGCTGGAGCAGCCGGGCTGCGTCACCTACGAGCCCGCGTTCGCCATCGACGTCGAATGGACCCTGCTGGCGAGCCTCGCCCGGCTCGGCAGGCCCGACGGGACCTCCGCCTACCTCCGGCTGTCCACGCGCCCGGTGGACCAGAAGCTCGCCGACGTGCCCGCCGATCCCGCCGCACGCGAGCGGAGGCGGCGGCAGGTCGTGGCCGGTGCGTACGCGCTGCGCCGCGTCCCCGGCGCCGAGGTGACGATCGTGGCGATGGGCGCGGTCGTCCCGGAGGCCCTCGCGGCGGCCGATCGGCTGGCGCGCACCGGGATCGCCGCCGACGTGGTGTGCGTGACGAGCCCCGGCCTGCTTTTCCGTGCCTGGCAAGCACGACAGGGCCGCGACGACGCGCCGAGCTGGATCCTCGACCAGGTGTTCCCCGCGGAACGGGCGACCCCGCTCGTCACCGTCCTCGACGGGCACCCGCACACACTGTCCTTTGTGGGCAGTGTGAACCGGGTGCCGGTCGCCTCGCTCGGCGTGACCCGGTTCGGTCAGTCCGGCGGGCTCGACGACGTCTACCGGTACCACGGCATCGACGCGGACAGCATCGTCGGCGCCGCGCTGGACGTGCGCTGAAACACTACGGTCGCTGCCTCCACCCTCATGCCATGAAGGTGGCTTTCGGGGCGGTAGATGCCCTGAAAGCCACCTTCAGGGCATGCGCAGGCACGACCGTCCATTGTGGTCAGCTCGCGATGCGGTCGAGGATGGCGGCGATCCGGTCCGCGTCGAGGACGAACCCGAGGTGGCTGCTGTCGAGGTCGTGGACGTCGAACCGGTTGCCGGGGGTCGCGGCGTCCGCGTCCGCGATCATCCGGTCCTGGTTCGGCACCGTGTTGAACCGGTCCGCGGTCAGCCGGACGTAGCTGCGCGGGATCCGGCCCCAGGTGGCGGGGTTGCCGCGGGCGTCTTCGAGGCTCACCGACGCGCTTTCGATGGGCTGGAAGCAGAAGTTGATCGTGGCGTAGTACTGGCTTTCGGTGGCTTCGGCCATCGTCGCGGCGCGGGAGCCGTCGTGGAACCGGCGATCCGCGGTGCGCTGGTTCGTGTGCGTGATCATGGTCGTCTTCGGGGTGCTCAGCTCCGCCGAGGGCAGCGTTCCGGCCAGCCCGAGACTGCCCTTGTTCTCCGCTCCGAGCACGTAGTCGAGCGGGCTCTTGCGCGCGGTGCAGCAGATGGCGGAGATGTAGACGAGGCGATCGATGAGGTCGTGCGCGAGGTTGGCGGCGAGCGTCGCGCTCGCGCCGCCGAGGCTGTGTGCCACCAGGATCACGGGCCCGTGCGCGCGCACCTTCCGCAGTGCGCCGACGACCGCGTCCGCGTACTCGGCGAGCGTCACCTTCGACAGGTTCGACGGCTGCCGGTGCAGCGCGTCGAGGTTCTGGGGTGCTTGGTAGGCAAGGGAAAACTCGGCGTCGAGGCCGTGCCACGGCAGCTCCACCGGATGGGATCGGTGTCCCCGCAACGAAAGCGCGCGCACCACCGGCATCCAGAAGAACGACGTCGCGCCGTTCCCGCCGACGAAGACGAACGTGGGGCGTTCGCGCGGTGACGGCCGGCTCGCGGTGCAGGCGGCGGCACCCGCGGCGGTGGCCCCGGCGAGCGCGCCGAGCACGGCGCGGCGGGTGGTTTTGGTCATCGGTCGTCCTTTCGCACGGTCCGGTCGAAGAGGTGCACGAGGTGTTCGGCGAACTGCGGGCCGTCGATACCGGGATCGGATTCGAACAGCCCCGGGAGCGCGTCGATGGTCGCGCGCAGCACGACCGCCAGCGTCCTGGTGTCGAACTCGGCGAACTCGCCCGAGCGCTGCCCCGCTTCCAGCAGCCCCTGCACGAACCCGATCAGCTCCTCGCTGTCCTTGGCCGTGTACCACCGCGAACCGTCGTCGCGGCGGAGGTTGCGGAAGATCTCGGTGACCGCGCGCAGCTCCTTCTGGTGCGTCCACGCGAATTCGGTGCAGCCGCGGAGGTAGGCGGCGAGCCGGGCGCGTTCGTCCGGTGCGGCGTCGAGCGCGGCGACCAGTGCCGGGCCCGCGTTGGTGTAGACCTCGGTGACGACCGCTTCCAGCAGTGCCGATCTCGACTCGAAGTGGTACAGCACCACGCTTTTCGAGACCCCGGCCCGGTTCGCCACCTCGGCGATGGACGCCCCCGCGAAACCCGTTTCCGCCAGCGCGTCGATGGCGCAGGCGATGAACTGCTCACGACGAGCCGTGCCGAGGAAGGTGTCTCGACCGCTCGTCCCTTTTTTCGACCGCACGGTCGAAAGGTAGCACGAGCGGTCTGAAGGAGACCAGAATTCCTGGTCAGCCGAGGGCTTCGCGGAAGCGGTCGCCGAGTTCGGCGAGCCGGTCGACGGGTTCGTTCGCGTAGACGAGCCGCAGGTAGTGGTCGCCGCTCGGGCCCCAGCCGGGCATCGGCGTGGCCACCACCCTGCCCCGGTCGAACAGGCGCCGGGACAGCTCGGCGGGAGCGAGCCCGAGCGGGCGGGCGTCGAGCAGCAGCGACCAGCCGCCGTCCGGCGGGACGACCGGGTAGCCCGCGAGCTGGTGGAGCACGGTTTCGGCGCGGCGGCGCCATTCCGCGGTCGCGTTCGCGACATCGACCTCGGCGTCGCCGGCGGTCAGCGCCGCGGCCACCGCTTCCTGCGCCACGCCCACCTGGCACACCACGTTCGTCAGCCCGACCAGGCGGATGTCGGCCAGGATCGGCGCGGGGCCGACCACCCAGCCGACCCGCCAGCCGATCAACCGGAGCTCCTTCGACGCGGAACCGATCGTGATGGTGCGTCCGGCGAGCCCCTCGTGCGAGGCGGGATGACTCGGCGGGAGACCGTCGAAGCGGATGCGTTCCATGGCCGCGTCGTAGACGAGCCAGGCGTCGTGGCGTGCGCAGGCCGTCGCGAGCGCGGACCAGTGCGGCTCGCCGAGCACCAGGCCGGTCGGCATGGCGGGTCCCATCATCAGCACGGCGGCGGTGCGCGGCCCCACCGCGTCGGCGAGACGCCCGGGATCGACGTGCCAGCCGTGCGCGCCGGGTTCGGCAGGGACGAAGCGGGGCACGCCACCGGCGAGCCGTACCCGGTTCACGAGCCCGGCGTAGATCGGGTCGCACAGCACCACCTCGTCGCCCGGTTCGACGATGGCGAGCAGGGTGTTCAGGATGCCGTTGAGCCCGCCAGCGACGCTGACGCATTCGGTGTCCGGGTCGTAGCTTCGCCCGGCGATCCGGCCGACGTGCGCGGCCGCGGCCTCCCGCAACGATTTCCTGCCCTGGAACGGGAGGTAGCTGTTCGCGGTGTCGTCGGCGAGGGCCGCCGTGGTCGCGGCGATCGCGACCGGGGGAGGCCGCAGGTCGGTGTCGAGGTTCTCCAGCCGCAGCAGGTCCGGATCCCCGGCCGCGTCCGCCGCGTCCCCGAGGACGTCCACGCCGATACCGGGGATGTCGCGCAACCTGGACACCGTCATGACCCCACCGCCCGTTCGCTTCACTGATACGTTCATGCCACTATGCTGATACGCATGGATGTGGCGCAAGTGGTCGGGACGACGGTCCGGCGGCTTCGTTCGTCGGCGGGGATCTCGCTGGCGGACCTGGCCGAGGCGTGCGGTATCGGCAAGACGACCCTGCACGGAATCGAGCAGGGGCAAGGAAATCCGACGCTGAGCACGTTGTGGGCGCTGGCCACCGCGCTGCACGTGCCGCTGGGCGAGCTGCTCGAACCGCGGGCGGCACCGGTGGAGGTGGTGCGCGCGGTGGACGAGCGCCCGGTGGTCACCGGGGACGCGGTGACGGCGCGCCTGCTCCACCGCATCGGCGCGCGGGGGACGGTCGAGGTGTACGACCTCGACATCGCCGACGCGAACCAGGTGTCGGACGCCCATCTCGACGGCGTCGAGGAATGCCTCGTGCTCGTGGACGGGCGCGTCACGACCGGTCCCGCCGACGCGCCGGTGGAACTGGGACCCGGTGACTCCGTCCGGTTCGGCGGCAACCGCCCGCACGTCTACCGGGGCCACGGCGGGGAAAACCGCGCCGTGCTCCTCATGTGCTACCCCGAGACCTGACGGCCGGGGCTCCCGGTCAGCAGTCGATCACGACCAGCGGGATCTCGCGGTCGGTGCGGTCCTGGTGCGCCGCGACCGCGGGACTGGCCGATTTCAGCGCCGCGAACAGGCGCTCGCGATCCGCGCCGGTCGCCGTGACGGCGGTGGCTTCGACGCGGCGCACCGCGCCGTCCTCGTCCGGCCGTTCGACGACGACCCGGGGGTTCGCGGCCAGGTTCCGGTACCACGCGGGGTGTTTCGGCGCGCCCATCGCCGACGCCCACAGCACGACCCTGCCCGCGTCTTCGCTGAAGTCGCCGAGCGGGACGGTGTGCGCGCGACCGGATTCCACGCCGGTGGTGGTGAGCAGGACGAGGCGCGCGTCCCGCAGCATTTCGTTGTCCACCTTGCCGTTGTTCGCCCGGAACTCCTCGACGATGGCTCGGTTGAAAGCGCGCATGTCGCCCGGCATGACCACGAAGACTCCCTCGGTTCGGTTGTGCGCCCAGCCTACCGGTGTTGTCGAGTCCTCAATGGACGGTCAGGTCAGCCACGCCGGCAGCGGTTCGCACGCGTTCGCCCAGTCTTCCGGGATCGCGGCGCCCTCGTTTCTCGCGCCGAGGACACCGCCAACGATCGCGCACACGGTGTCGAGATCCTCCGCGACGCGCGCGGCGGTCCACATCGCGTCGGCGAACCGGTCGACGTGCTGCGCCGCGAGCCACAGCGCGAGCGGCACCGTGTCGACCGCGCTGACCGCGCGCCCGGTGCCGAGTTCGGCGGCGACCGAAGCCGGTTCGGTGGAGCCCCTGATCGCGCTCGCGACGGCGATTCCGCGCTGCACCTCGCCCGCGGGCACCCGCGAGGCGACGATGCCGAGCAGTTCGGCGGGATGCGGAGCCGGATCCTTCGTCAGCACCGCGGCCGCGACGGCGACCGCCACCGCGCCGGCGATGCCCTCGGGATGCGCGTGCGTGACGACGGCGGAGCGCGCGGCCTGCGCCGCGGCGAGATCGAGGTCGTGCCCGAACCACGCGCCGAGCGGCGCCACCCGCATCGCGCCGCCGTTGCCCCACGAGCCGGTGCCGAACGCGGCCGGGGCCACGTCCGCCCAGTGCTCCCCGGCGCGGTAGCGCAGCAGCATGCGTTCCGCGCCGGAGCCGTAGCCGCGCGAAGCGTCGTACCGCTCGGCGAACGAAGCGGCGAGCGCGTCCTGCTCGACCTCGCCGTGCCGGGTGAGCACCGACAGGACCGAGCACGCCATTTCGGTGTCGTCGCTCCACTGCCACGGGGACGGCGGCGGCCTGCGCCCGAGCACGTCCGGATGGTCGCCCGGCAGCGCCATCCGCGAGCCGAACGCGTCGCCGACGGCGAGGCCGCGCAGGCTGGCGGCCGCATCGAGCTGGGTCATGTGCTCCTCGTCACGGTCCTGAGGTGTGACAGTGAAGCACAGAACGCACCCCGGGTGGGGCCGAACGGCGGATCGGCCGCTACCGGCCACTTCGGTCCGGTGCGAGGCCCGTGCCGAGCACGAGTCCGAACGCGACACCGGGCCGGGAACGGCGCTGTGCCAACGCCTCGTTCGCCGGTATCGCCCGGTCGCGGCCCCGCCCGTCGCGCCATTGGGCCGGATGCGCTGTAACCACGGGCGTCCCGGCGGCGATTCCCCCGGTAACCAGGAAGCACGAGGTACCGCGTTGCGCAGACAACGAGCACTGCCGAGGCCGGTCTCCCGGCAGCGGCTAATCTGGTCCGGCCTCGGCGTCGTCTTCGCCGTCGCCGGGCTGACCTGGGTCTATCTCGCGGTGACCATGGCCGCGGGATGGGCGGTGGCGGTCGCCGGGTTCTTCCTGCTCGCGGCCGTCCTCTGTGGAGTGGGCTCCATCCGCGACCTGTGACCGCTAGCGGAACGCCCTGGTGGCGGCCCAGCCGGGATCGGCGGCCACCCTGATCGACGCGCCGCGCGTCCGGCCGACCCAGGCGGCCGCGGTCGCGGCGGCGACCCGGTCGCGGGGATCGCAGTAGAGGTGCAGGATGCGTTGACCTGAAAAGGTTTCATGCGCGACCAACAGTGCGCGGTCGCCGAGTTCGGCGGTGAGCTGGTCCTCGTCCGCGCGCAGCCGCGCGAGGTCGTCGCCGAGCGGGAGGCCGTCCGGGTGCTGGCCGGAGAACCGCAGGGTGATCGCGAGGTGCTGGTCGAGCCGCGGGTGGTCGAGCCAGTGGATCGGCCGCAACGCGGAGGCGATCCAGCGCGCGCCGTCCGGTTTCACGCTCTCCATCAGCACCCAGCCGGGCTGCGGGTACCGCTTCGCGAGCGCGCGGACGGTTTCCGGCAGCGCGTCCGGCGGCAGCCCGTCCGCGGGGTCCTCGCCCGAGGTGTCGATGGCGCCGACCCAGCGCTCCACGTCGTCCTCGCCGAGCAGCCAGTCGAGCACCAGGTAGGCGACCGAGCGCTGCTCGTCCACACCGAGTTCGGCGAAGACCGGGTGGTGCACGGTGACGTGGGTGCGCACCGCGCTTTCGTCCACGCACAGGGAAAGCCGGGTCAGCGCCAGGTCGATCTCGTACCCGCCGTAGCTGAGCCGGGAGGTCAGCCAGCCCGGATCGGGCGCCCGCGCGGCCACGTACTCCCAGGTCGCGTCCTCCGGCGGCGCGGCACGGCGCCAGCGTTCGGTGAGCGGCCGCAGATCGGGATCGCCCGCGGCGGTCACGCACAGCGCGTGCCGCGCGGTGCGGCCCTTCCCCAGCTCCCACTGCAGGGCCGCGTCGATGCCGCTGACCAGGTCGTTCAGCTCGTCGGTGAGCGAGCCGTAGTCCCCGGTTTCGATGGCTCGTTCGACCCTCGCCGCCCCCTCGGCCGTCCACCATCTCCAGAACCGCTCGATCCCCACCCGGCCTCCCCTCGTCACGGTCGGAGGTCACTCTAGGGGCGCCTCACTCGGTGGCGGGAGCACATTTCGGTCACATCGCCGTCACGCGCTGTCGGAGCGTCACCACGTCGCGCCCTCCGCACCGTCCTTTTCGGACGGTGTCAGCGCGGCGCGACGGTCCGGTGGAGCGCGACCGTGCTCAGGTGCGGCTTCGCCCGCGCCCGCGTGATCAGCACGCGCACGCGGTCCGTCGTCACCGGCTCGGGAAGCGTGACGGTGCGGCCGTAGCCGATGGTCGTCACGGTCGCGATCGTGGTCCACGCGCCGTCACGCCACGCCTGCACGGTCGCGCCTTCCACGTGCTGCCCCTGGCGGATGTCCTCGCCGAGCCGGATCTGGTTGAACGTCCTGGTGCCGGGCAGCGGCAGGTCGAGCGTTCCTTCGAGCCCCGCAGGCGACCAGGACGTGCCGAGCGCGCCGTCGGTGACCGCGTGCACGGCGGGATCCCTCGGCTGGCCGGGCAGGGGCGCCGCGAGGTTCACCGCCTCGGTCTTCCTGATCGCGGTGCCGAACGCGGCGAGCGAGGAGACGTCGGCGGGCGCGATCCTGCCGTCGGGGCCTGGCGGCACGTTGAGCAGCAGCGACGCGTTGCGGCCGACCGAACGCCGGTACAGCTCGACCAGCTCGGCCGGTGACTTCGGGTGCTCGCCGGGGTGGAAGAACCAGCCGGGCCGGATCGACACGTCGGCTTCGGCCGGCGCCCATTGCAGGTACCGCACCGACGGGTCGGCGAGCACCGAGCGCGAACCGAGGTCGGCCGCCGACGCCCCGCCGAGGAACAGCTCCTCGTTGTGCCCGGTCGCCGGATCGCCGGTGGTGGGCAGCGCGCTCCATTCCGTCGCGCGGGCTTCACCGCGCTCGTTGCCGACCCAGCGGACCCCCTGCGGCCCGGCGAAGGTGACCGTCTCCGGGGAGAGCCGGTGGATCAGGTCGAACCAGGTGGTGAAGTCGTATTGCTCGGTGACACCGGCGTCCCGCCACGGGTTGGCGCCGTCGAGCCACAGCTCGTCGATGGGGCCGTACTGCGTGAACAGCTCGTAGATCTGGTTGAGGTAGTAGGCGTTGTAGTCGTCCTCGGTCACCGAGAACGTCGGGAGCCTGCCCGCGCGCACCGCGTCGGCGCGGTCGTCGCCAGGGACGAGGGTCGGGATGGTCCGCTTGGTCACCGCGCTGCCGGAGCCGTAGCGCGCCTGTCCCGACGGCTTGCTCGCGCGGTCCTCGTAGACGGCGCGTTCTTCGATCGAAAGCGGTTGCCCCGCGGCGACTTTCGCTTCGACGGCCTTGACCTCTTCGGCGAAGAAGGACGGGGTCAGCTCGGCGCCGTCGGCGGGGGAGAGGTAGACCCCGATCTTGAGCCCGGCCTTGCGGGCGGAGGCGATGTAGGCGCCGAGGACGTCGCCGCGCGCGTTGGCGCATCCCGCCGCGCGCGTCTGCCAGTATGCCGACGGGTCGGTGGCGCGGTTCCGCTCGGCCCGCTGCCGCGCCTCGGTGACCGATGGCAGCTCCGCGCAGTCCTTTGTGGACAGCCACCACGGGCTCGCGACGACGGAGTGGTTGGTGTACCGGCTGGGGTAGAGCACGAACCCGTCGTGGTGCTTCGCGGTGAGCATCACCTGCGTCACCCCGGCCGCCTTCATCGAGGCCATCCACTGGTCGGTCTCCACCGCGGGCGGGTCGAACTTCGCTTCGCGTTCGGCGCCGGAACCCCATTCGCGGTCGGTGAACGTGTTCATCCCGAAATGCGTGAACGCGGTGACGGGGCGCTGCTGCCAGGCGAGCTGGCCGTCACGCGGGACGGTGGCCGCGGCCTTCGCAATGATCCGATCAATCCCGTCGCAGGGAAGCACCGGCATGACGGCCGCGGGCTTGATCGGGCCCCGGCATCCCGCCGGGACCTGCGCGGCTTCCGCGGTGGCTGGTACCGCGAAGCCGAGACTCAGCAAGGATATCGCGACAAGAACGCGGGCACGCTGGCGGCGGACCTCGACCATGAGGAGCAGCTCCGTTCTCGGGACGACCGCGGGCCGCGGTGTTCGATCGGGATGAGGCTCGCCCAGCGTAGAAGGCCGGACATCCGACGTCTAGACCTGTTGGTTGCCGGATTCACGGTCACTTGCCCGCTAGGGCGTCCTTCAGCTTCGGCACCAGCTTGCCCACCACGTACCGGATCCCGAGCGGGCCGCCGATCGACACCGCGCTCGAGAACGCGCCCTCGGCGCTGTTCGTGTTGATCACGCCGGGGCCGCCGAAGTAGGCGACGTGCCTGCCCCGCACCACGGGCAGGGAGGCGAACAGCGGGTCCTCCGCCACCGCCGGGTTGACCTTGCCCTCCTGATCGCCAGCCGCGAGGAACACCAGGTCCGAGTTCATCTTCGCGAGCTGCTCGCGCGGGAGCGTGACGTAGAAGCTGCCGTTGTCGAGCGCGTCGATCGCGGGGTTCGTCTTGAACCCCAACGAGGTGAGCAGCTGCATGCGCGGATCCGACGGCATCCAGATCGAGTAGTTGCCGCTGGAGTACACGCCCGCGGTGGCGACCTTGCCCGCGAACTCCGGGTTCGCCTTCGCCGCGTCGGTGAGCAGTTTCTGGGTGGCTGTCACGACTTCCTCGCCCTTGGCGGTGGTGCCGGTCGCCTTCGCGATGGTGCGCACCTGATCGGCCCACGGCACGCCGTAGACGTGGTCGACGCCCTTGGGCGCGGCGATCGTGGGCGCGATGCGGGACAGGGTGCGGTACGCGCTCTCCTCGTTCTTGGAGTTCACGTAGACGATCAGATCCGGCCGCAGCGCGGCGATCTGCTCGAAGTTCACCTGCTCGGCCTTGATCAGCTGGGGCGCCGGGCGGCCTGCGAGCGCGTCGCGCACCCATGTGCGCGGCTCGGTGTAACCGAACCAGTCGGCGCCGGCGGCGGGCACCACGTCGAGCGCGATCGCGGCCTCCATGTCGCCGCCGCCGAGCGTGACGATCCTGGTGGGCTTGTGCTCGACGGTGGTCGAGCCGAACAGGTGCTCGATCGTCACCGGGAAGCCGGCGGCCGCGTCGGCGGCGGACCTGCCGCCGCCGGAGCCCCGGTCCGGCCCGCAGCCCGCGACGAGGCCGGTGGCGAGCAGGAATGCGGTGAGCAGAGCCGTCCAGCGGGTCCTGCCGCGTTTCGATGCCATCACCAGCTCCTCGGAGATCCACCCGACCACTTCACCAGTTAGGTTAGGCTAGCCATTCTTGATGGTGGTCGGAGGGACTGCGGTCGAGCCGTGCTGCGCGGCCGCCGCCTCGACGGTCTGGGCCAGCAGGGTGGCGATCGTCATCGGCCCGACACCGCCGGGCACCGGGGTGATCAGGCTTGCGCGCGCCGCGGCGCCCTCGAAGTCGACGTCGCCGACGGTGCCGGAGTTGTAGCCGGCGTCGACCACCACGGCGCCCGGTTTGACGAGATCTCCGCGGACGAAACGGGGGCGGCCGACCGCGGCCACGAGGATGTCGGCGTCGCGGATGAGGGCGTCGAGCCCGGTGGTGCGCGAGTGGCAGTAGGTGACGGTCGCGTCGCGCGCGAGCAGCAGCATCCCGGTCGGCTTGCCGAGGATGGCACTGCGGCCGAGCACCACCGCGTGCCTGCCCGCGGGATTCACGCCGTAGTGATCGAGGAGGCGCATGATGCCGCCCGGCGTGCAGGAGACGAACCCGGGCAGGCCGAAGCTCATGGCGGCGAACGAGTTCATCGTCACACCGTCGACGTCCTTGCCCGGCGCGATCGCTTCGAACGCGGCACGCTCGTCGATCCCGGGGCCCGCCGGGTGCTGGAGCAGGATGCCGTGCACGCGGGGATCGGCGGACAGCCCGGCGATCGTGTCGACGAGTTCGGCGGTGCCCGTTCCGGCGGGCAGGGCCACGTGGCGCGACCGGATGCCCGCCCGTTCGCAGCGGCGGCGCTTCATCTTCACGTAGGTCACGGACGCGGGATCCTCGCCGACCAGCACCGTGGCCAGGCAGGGGGCGGTCCCGGTGCGCCTGGTGAACGCGGCAGCCGAGGCCGTGGTCCGCGCGGTGAGTTCGCGCGCGAGTGCGGTGCCGTCCATCAGGCGTGCCTGGGTGGAAAAGATCATGGGGCGACTCCGGTCGTCGTAGTCGCCCAGGCGCGCGGCGGAGTCGTCTTCGGGGCCGCTTCCCGGTGGTGCTCCACCCGATGCGCCAGTCACGGCCCGGAGAAAGTATATCGGCCGTTTCACCCAGTGGCCCGGCGCGCGCGAGCGCAACGTCAACTGCCGGAAACATTCGGTCGTTTCCAGGTAACACGGGCTACCTACCGTTCGGCGCACTCAGGAACGGGAGGGCTGAACGGTGACGGTGACCGCCGAACGCACCGCGGTGCGCACGCACTGCCCGTACTGCGCGCTGCAGTGCGGGATGGCCGTGCGGGGAACCGAGGTCGCGCCGAGGTCGTTCCCGACGAACGGCGGCGGGCTCTGCCAGAAGGGCTGGACCGCGGGTTCCCTGCTCACCTCGCCCGCCAGGCTGACCACGCCGATGATCAGGACCGGTGGCGAGCTCCGGCCCGCGAACTGGGACGAGGCGCTCGCGTTCGTCGTGGCGCGGGTGACCGGCATCCAGGAAGAGCACGGCGCCGACGCGGTGGCGGTCTTCGGCGGTGGCGGGCTCACCAACGAAAAGGCTTACCTGTTGGGAAAGTTCGCCCGCGTCGCGCTGCGGACGTCGCAGGTGGACTACAACGGACGGTTCTGCATGTCCTCGGCCGCGGCCGCGGGGAACCGGGCGTTCGGGGTGGATCGCGGCCTCCCGTTCCCGCTGACCGATCTCGCGGACGCGGACGTGGTCCTGCTGGCCGGCTCGAACCCCGCCGAGACGATGCCGCCGTTCGTGCAGCACCTGCGCCGGGCACGCGACGCGGCAGGCCTGATCGTGGTCGACCCGAGGCTGACGCCGACGGCGGAGCAGGCGAGTGTCCACTTGGCACCCGCGCCGGGCACGGATCTCGCGCTGGCACTGGGAATTCTGCACGTCCTGGTCGCCGAAGGCCTGCTCGACCAGTCCTACATAGACAGTCGAACCACCGGGTTCGAAGCCATGTGGCGGATCGCCGCGCGCTGGTGGCCGGAACGGGTCGAGCGGGTCACCGGCGTCGCCGCGGCCGACCAGCGCCGGGTCGCGGCGAAGCTGGCGTCGGCCCGCAACGCCTACGTGCTGACCGCGCGCGGCACCGAGCAGCACGCGAGCGGCACCGACACGGTCAGCGCGTGGATCAACCTCGCGCTCGCGCTCGGCCTGCCCGGCCTGCCCGGCTCCGGGTTCGGCTGCCTGACCGGGCAGGGCAACGGGCAGGGCGGCCGCGAGCACGGGCAGAAGGCGGACCAGTTGCCCGGGTACCGCAGGATCGACGACTCCGCCGCCCGCGAGCACGTCGCCGGGGTGTGGGGCGTCGACCCCGCGGACCTGCCGGGGCCGGGGCGATCCGCCTACGAACTGCTCGACGCGCTCGGCACCGACGGCGGTCCGCGCGCCCTGTTCGTGTTCGGCAGCAACGTGGTGGTCTCGGCGCCCCGGTCGGCCCGCGTCGCGGACCGGTTGTCCACTTTGGACCTCCTGGTGGTCGCCGACGTGGTGCCGTCGGAGACCGCGCTGCGCGCCGACGTGGTGCTTCCGGTGACCCAGTGGGCCGAAGAGGAGGGCACGATGACCAGTCTCGAAGGCAGGGTGCTGCTGAGGCGGCGCGCGGTCGAACCGCCGGAGGGCGTCCGCACCGATCTCGAAGTCCTTTCCGGACTCGCCGAGCGGCTGGGCCAGCCCGTGGAACGGTTCCCGTCCGACGCGGAGGCCGTGTTCACCGAACTGCGCGCGGCGTCGAAGGGCGGTGCCGCGGACTACTCCGGCATCACCTACGACCGCCTCCGCGACGAGGAGCCGCTGTACTGGCCGGTGCCGTCGCCGGAGCACCCCGGCACGCCGAGGCTGTTCCTCGACCGGTTCGCGCATCCCGACGGCCGCGCCAGGTTCGTCTCGGTCGAGCACGTCGGCCCCGCCGAGCCGCCGGACGCGGAGTTCCCCTTGCAGGCCATCACCGGCAGGGTGTTGCAGCACTACCAGTCCGGCGCGCAGACGCGGCTGGTGCCGGAGCTGACCGAGGTGGTGCCGGAGGCCTACGTCGAGGTGCACCCGGACACCGCGGCGCGTGCCGGGCTCGCCGAGGGCGAGGAGGCCAAAGTCACCTCGCGCCGCGGCGCGGTCACGGCGGTCGTGCGCTGTGTGCGGTCGATGCGGGTGGACGTCGTGTTCCTCCCGTTCCACTTTCCCGGTGAGGGGCGCGCGAACCTGGTCACGAACCCGGCGCTCGACCCGACGAGCCGGATGCCCGAGTTCAAGGTGTGCGCGGTTTCGCTGACGGCCAACGGAGGTGCGGCATGACCGCGCGCAACGTCGTCGTGCTCGGCTACGGGATGGCAGGCGCCAGGCTCGCCGACGAGATCCGCAACCGCGATCCCGAAGGCGCCAGAGTGGCGCTCACGGTCATCGGCGAGGAGGCGCACCCCGCCTACAACCGGGTGCTGCTGTCCTCCGTGGTCGCGGGCACCATGCGCCCGGAAACCGTGCTGCTGCAAGACGAGGGCTGGGCCGACCAACGCGGCGTGACCCTCCTCAACGGACGCGTCGCGACCGGGATCGACCGGGGACGGCGGCAGGTTTCGCTGTCCGACGGGT
Organism: Amycolatopsis sp. CA-230715; assembly: GCF_018736145.1. GTDB lineage: Bacteria > Actinomycetota > Actinomycetes > Mycobacteriales > Pseudonocardiaceae > Amycolatopsis. Next base: position 100,738 of record NZ_CP059997.1, on the reverse strand, counting down.
CCACAGTGGACTACGACGCGCTGGTGCTGGCCACCGGCAGCAAACCGTGGCTGCCGCCGGTCGAAGGGCTGCTCGGCGACGACGGCGCGCCCGCGGAGGGTGTCGTGGCGTTCCGCACGCTCGACGACTGCGCGCGCATCCTCGACTCCGCCAAGATCGGCGCGCCGGTCGCGGTGCTCGGGGGCGGGCTGCTCGGCCTCGAAGCGGCGCGCGGGCTCGCCGGCCGCGGCAACCTGGTGACCGTCGTGCACCCGGTCGGGCACCTGATGGAGCGCCAGCTCGACCCCGGCGCCGGCCGCGTGCTCGCGCGAACGCTGCGCGAGCACGGGATCGACTTCCGGTTCGGCACCTCGGCGGCGACCTACGTGCCGGGTGACGGGCTGAAACTCGACGACGGCAGCCACCTGCCCGCGGATCTCGTCGTGGTGTCCGCCGGGGTCAGGGCGCAGACGGCGCTGGCCGCGGACGCGGGTATCGCGGTCGACCGCGGTGTCCTCGTCGACGACGCGCTGCGCACCAGCGATGCCAGGGTGCACGCGATCGGCGACTGCGCGCAGCACCCCGGCACGGTCTCGGGGCTCGTGCAGCCCGCGTGGGACCAGGCGAGCGTGCTCGCCGACCTGCTGACCGGGACGAACGCCGCCGCGCGCTACCGCGGTACCCCGGTGGTGACCCGGCTGAAGGCCCGCGACGTGGACCTCGCCGCGTTCGGGGAGACCCAGATCGACGTCGCCGACGAGACCGCCGAAGTGGTGTGCGTCGACGACACGAAACGGGGCCGCTACGCGAAACTCGTCGTGCGCGACGACCGCGTCGCCGGTGCGATCCTGCTCGGCTGCCCCGACGCCGCCGCGACCGTGACCGGCCTCTACGACCGCGGCGTGCCTCTCCCCGAAGACCGGCTCGCGCTGCTGCTCGGCAGGGCGCTGCCGCCGGGGGCGGCACCCGCGGCCAGCCCGGCCGACCTGCCCGGCACGGCGAAGGTCTGCCAGTGCAACTCCGTCACGAAGGCCCGTCTCGTGGAGGCCTTCCGCGCCGGTGCGACCAGTGTGCCGGAGCTCGCCACCGCGACCAGGGCCACCACCGGCTGCGGCGGGTGCACCGACACCGTCCGCGGCATCGCCGACTGGCTCGCCAGCACGGCCTGACCACACCGTCCGAAAAGGAGCCGAGATGACGAAGCGCTGGATCGAAGAGTGGAACCCCGAGGACGAGGCGTTCTGGGAACGCACCGGGAAGAAAGTGGCGAACCGGAACCTGTGGTTCTCGGTTTTCGCCGAGCACATCGGGTTCTCCATCTGGACGCTGTGGTCGGTGATGGTGCTGTTCATGGGCCCGCAGTACGGGCTGTCGGCCTCGGACAAGTTCCTGCTGGTGTCCACGCCCACCCTCGTCGGATCGGTGCTGCGGCTGCCGTACACGCTCGCGGTGGCGAAGTTCGGCGGCCGCAACTGGACGATCATCAGCGCGGGCCTGCTGCTCGTGCCGACGGTGCTCGCCGCGATCGTGATGCAGCCCGGCACCTCGTTCGGGGTCTTCTTGCTGGTGGCCGCGATCGGCGGTGTCGGCGGCGGCAACTTCGCCTCGTCGATGACCAACATCAACACCTTCTTCCCCGACCGCCGCAAGGGCTGGGCGCTCGGGCTGAACGCGGGTGGCGGCAACCTCGGCGTCGCGGTCATCCAGCTCGTCGCGCTGCTCGTCCTCGGCACCGCGGGTGCCGCCTCGCCGCGGCTGGTGCTGTGGATCTACCTCCCGCTGATCGTGCTCGCGACCACGGGCGCGGCGCTGTGCATGGACAACATCTCCAGCGTCCGCAACGACCGGCGCTCGATGCGCGAGGTGGTCAAGGAACCGCAGGCGTGGGTGATGTCGTTCCTCTACATCGGCACCTTCGGCTCGTTCATCGGCTACAGCTTCGCGTTCGGGCTCGTGCTGCAGAACCAGTTCCACCGCTCGCCGGTGCAGGCGGCCGCGGTGACCTTCCTCGGCCCGCTGCTCGGCTCGCTTTCCCGGCCCATCGGCGGGAAGCTGGCCGACCGCGTCGGTGGCGCGAAGGTGACACTGGCCACGTTCGTGCTGATGGCCGCCGGTGGCGCGCTCACCGTGCTGGCCTCGTCCGCGCGGTCGCTTTCCTTGTACACCACCGGGTTCATCGTGCTGTTCGTGCTCTCCGGGATCGGCAACGGTTCGACGTACAAGATGATCCCGGCGATCTTCCGCACCAAGGCCGCGCTCGCGATCGCCGACGGCGCGCCGGAGGAAGCGGAGCTGCTCAAGGCGCGCAGGCTTTCCGGCGCGCTCATCGGCGTCGCGGGCGCGATCGGCGCGCTGGGCGGGCTGTTCATCAATCTGGCGTTCCGCTCTTCGTTCGCCAGCTTCGGTTCCGGTGACGTCGCGATCTACGCCTTCATCGGCTTCTACGCGGTGTGCGCCGTGCTCACGTGGTCGGTGTACCTGCGCGGCGAGTTCGCCAGGTCTTCGCGTCTCGTCCTCGCCGGAGCCGGCGTTTGATCGACACCGTGTGATCCAGCCCATCACGGGTGCTGACCTGCGAAGGGAACTTTTGGTAACACCGGCGAAATCTCGCCGAACCGCACCGGTCACAGGTGCTTGTCACGATCGTGGTCACCCGAGGAGGAGGTAAGGCATGACCGGCACGCTCGTTGTCGTCGGACACGGCATGGTCGCCCACCGGCTGGTGGAGGCCGTGCGCGCCGAGGACGCCGATGCGCGGTGGCGGATCGTCGTCCTCGCCGAGGAACACCGGCCCGCTTACGACCGCGTGGCCCTGACGTCCTATGTGGACGGATGGGACGCCGCGGCGCTCGCGCTGCCCGGTGCGGAGTACGCGGACGACCCCGCGGTCGAACTGCGGCTCGGCGACCCGGTGACGGCGGTGGACCGGGACGCCCGGACGGTGACCACCGGGTCCGGGTTCGTGCAGCACTACGACCACCTCGTGCTGGCCACCGGTTCGCGGCCGTTCGTGCCGCCGGTGCCCGGCCGCGAACTGCCCGGCTGCTTCGTCTACCGCACGATCGAAGACCTCGACGCGATCAGGGCCGCGGCCGAGAAGTCCGGGCGCGGGCGCCGGTCGGCGATGGTGGTCGGCGGCGGGCTGCTCGGCCTGGAGGCGGCGAAGGCGTTGCGGGACATGGGTCTTTCGCCGCACGTGGTCGAGATGGGCCCGCGCCTGATGCCGCTGCAGGTCGACGAGGGCGGTGGCGGCCTGCTGCGCAGGCTCATCACCGCGCTCGACGTGACCGTCCACACGGGAACGTCGACCTCGTCGATCGAAGCGGACGGCGACCGGCTGCTCGCCACCCTCGGCAACGGCACCGAGCTGGATCTCGACCTCGTGGTGTTCTCCGCGGGCGTTCGTCCTCGCGACGACCTCGCCCGGGACTGCGGGCTGGAGACGGGCGAGCGCGGCGGCGTGCTCGTCGACAACACGTGCCGCACCTCGGATCCCGCGGTGTCCGCGATCGGGGAGTGCGCGGCCGTGGAAGGCCGCGTCTACGGGATCGTCGCGCCAGGCTACGCGATGGCGGAGATCGTGGCGGCCGGGCTCACCGGCGGCGAAGCCGATTTCCCCGAGCCGGACACCTCCACGAAGCTCAAGCTCCTCGGCGTCGACGTCGCCAGCTTCGGCGACGCGCACGGCACGACCGAAGGCGCGCTGGAGGTCGTGGTCAACGACGCGGTGGCGGGTTCGTACCGCAAGCTCGTCGTCTCCGACGACTCCCGGACGCTGCTCGGCGGCGTGCTGGTCGGCGACGCGAGCGACTACACCACGTTGCGGGCGCTCGTGGGCAGGCCGCTGCCCGCGGATCCCGGTGCCATCCTCGCCCCTAGCGGCGGCGCGGCGGCGGTCGGCGTGGACGCGCTGCCGGAATCGGCGCAGATCTGTTCGTGCAACGGCGTCAGCAAGGGCGACATCACCGCCGCGATCACCGAGGGATCCGCCGACTCGGTGCCGAAGATCAAGGCGTGCACCAAGGCGGGCACCTCGTGCGGCTCGTGCGTCCCGATGCTGGGCAAGCTGCTCGCCTCGTGCGGCGTCGAGCAGTCCAAGGCGTTGTGCGAGCACTTCGCGCAGTCGCGCGCGGAACTGTTCGAGATCATCCGCGCGACCAGGATCGGCACCTTCAGCGAGGTGATCGAGCGGCACGGCACCGGCACCGGGTGCGCGGTGTGCAAGCCCGCGGTCGCCTCGATCCTGGCGACGCTGGGCAACGGGCACATCCTCGGCGGGGAGCAGGCGACCCTGCAGGACACCAACGACCGGTTCCTGGCGAACATGCAGCGCAACGGGACCTACTCGGTGGTGCCGAGGGTCCCCGGCGGCGAGATCACCCCGGACAAGCTCATCGTGCTCGGCGAGGTGGCGAAGGAGTTCGGGCTGTACACGAAGATCACCGGCGGTCAGCGCATCGACCTGTTCGGCGCCACCGTCGACCAGCTCCCGTTCGTGTGGCGGCGGCTGGTGGACGCCGGGTTCGAATCCGGGCACGCTTACGGGAAGGCGCTGCGCACGGTGAAGTCGTGCGTCGGCTCGACGTGGTGCCGCTACGGCGTGCAGGACAGCGTCGGCCTCGCGGTGGAGCTGGAGCTGCGTTACCGCGGCCTGCGCTCACCGCACAAGCTCAAGGCCGGGGTGTCCGGCTGCGCGCGGGAATGCGCGGAGGCCCGTGGCAAGGACTTCGGCGTGATCGCCACCGAGCACGGCTGGAACCTCTACGTCGGCGGCAACGGCGGCGCCACACCGAGGCACGCCGAGCTGCTGGTGTCCGATGTGGACCACGACGAGCTGGTGCGGATCATCGACAGGTACCTGATGTTCTACGTGCGCACCGCCGACCGGCTGCAGCGCACCGCGCCGTGGATCGAGGAACTCGAAGGCGGCCTCGAACACCTGCGCGCGGTGATCGTGGACGACAGCCTCGGCATCTGCGCGGACTTGGAGGCGGCCATGGCCGAGCACATCGGCAACTACGCGGACGAATGGCGGGGTGTGCTGGAGGACCCGGACAAGCTCGCGCGGTTCACCTCGTTCGTCAACGCGCCGGGGACACCGGATCCGACCATCGCGTTCAAGGTGGAGCGCGAGCAGCGGGTGCCGGTCCTGCTCGGCGTGCCGGAGGTGGCGGCGCGATGACCGTGCTCACCGAGGCCCGCGGCCTGACCTGGATCGAAGTGTGCCCGCTCGAAGCGGTGCCGGCCGGCGGCGGCGTCGCCGCGCTGCTGCCGGACGGGAGCCAGGTCGCGGTGTTCCGCACCGCCGAAGGTGTCCTGTTCGGACTGTCGCATGTGGACCCGTGCAGCGGGGCGGCGGTGCTCGCGCGCGGCATCGTCGGCGACGCGGGTGGCGTGCCGGTGGTGGCTTCGCCGGTCTACAAGGAGCGGTTCGACCTGCGCACCGGTGAATGCCTCGACGCCGAAGGGGTGCGCGTGCGCACCTACCCGGTCCGGGTGGCCGACGGCTTGGTGCACGTGGGATCGGCGTGATGGACGGCCCGTTGCCGCTGGCCGGGTTCGTGGCGGGGATCACCGCGGCCCGCCGTGCCGACGAGCTCGGCGCGCTGCTGGTGCGCAAGGGCGCGACCGTCCGGTACGGGCCTGCCATCCGCATCGTGCCGCTGTCCGACGACACCGAGCTCTACTCGGCCACCCGCCGCCTGCTCGACGAACCGGCCGACGTCGTGGTGGCCACGACCGGGATCGGGTTCCGCGGCTGGATGGAGGCGGCCGAGGGCTGGGGGCTCGGCGAGGCGCTGCTGTCCAAGCTGGGGACCACCGCGGTGCTCGCGCGCGGCCCGAAGGCGAAGGGCGCGGTACGGGCGGCGGGGCTGTCGGAGGCGTACTCACCCCGTTCGGAAAGCAACGCCGAGGTGCTCCAGCACCTTCTCGAGTCCGGTGTGGACGGTCAGCGGATCGCGGTGCAGCTGCACGGCGAGCCGTTGCCGTACTTCGTGGACACGTTGCGGGAGGCGGGTGCCGAGGTGATCGAGGTTCCGGTGTACCGCTGGGTCGGGCCGACCGACCCCGGCCCGCTCGACCGGCTGCTCGACGCGGTGCTCGACGGCACCGTCGACGCGATGCCGTTCACCAGCGCGCCCGCCGCGGTCAGCACGCTCACGGTCGCGCGCCGCAGCGGGCGGTTGCCCGCGCTCGTCGACGCGCTGACCCACCGGGTGCTCGTCGCGTGCGTCGGCCCGATCACCGCCGGACCCCTCGCGGCGCTGGGCATCCCGACCGTGCAGCCGGACCGCTCGCGCATCGGCGCGCTCGCCAGGACGGTCTCGCAGGCGCTGATGGACCGGTCGCCGCGGTTGTACGCGGCGGGCCGGACGCTCGAACTGCGCGGGCAAGCCGCGCTCGTGGACGGTGAACTGCGGGAGGTCGCGCCCGCGCCGATGGCCGTGCTGCGCGCGCTCGCGGTGAAGCCCGGCCACGTGGTGTCGCGGCGCGAGCTGACGATGGCGCTTCCCGGCGGCGGCGAGGAACACGCGGTGGAGACCGCGATCGGCAGGCTCCGCACCTCGCTCGGGGAAGGACGGCTCGTGCAGACCGTGGTGAAGCGCGGTTACCGGCTCGCGGTGAAGGAGGAAGGCTCGTGATCGTGCTCGCCGCGCACGGCACCAGGGACCCGGCGGGTGCGGTGGTCGTGGCGGAACTGGCCGGACTGGTGCGCTCGCGCGGGGTCCCGGTGCGGGTGGCCTACGCCGACGTCCGCGAGCCGGACGTGACCACCGTTCTGGACTCGCTCGGCGGCCGTCCCGCGGTGGTGGTGCCCGCGTTCCTCGCGGCGGGTTACCACGTGCGCGCCGACATCCCGGCGCAGGTCGCGGCGAGCGGGCATCCCGCGGTGACCGTGGCCGCCCCCCTCGGCCCCGCCGCCGAACTGCTCGACGTGGCGTGCCTCCGGCTGCGGGCCGCCGGGTACCGCCAGGGCGACACCGTGCTGCTGGCCGCGGCGGGATCGAGCGACGACCGCGCGCTGGCCGACGTCCGCCGCGCCGCGCGGGCGATGGCGGCGAGGCTGGAGACCCCGGTGCGGATCGGGTACGCGGCCACCGCGAGCCCGACGGTGGCTGAAGTGGCGGAGGTGGCGCGGGAAGCGGGCGGCCGGGTCGCGGTGGCGTCCTGGCTGCTGGCACCGGGACTGTTCCAGCGCCGGGTCCAGGACTCGGGCGCCGACGTCGTCGCGGACCCGCTCGGCGCGCATCCGCGCGTGGCCGATCTGGTGCTGCGGCGCTACTTCACCGCACTCGCCGACGCGGCGTAGGCGGCCTGGCCGGTGCCCCGAAGGATGCTCCTATAGATGTCAAGGGGTGGCCCTCAGCGGTTCCCGCGCCGCGAACTTCGCTCTGGTAAGGGCTTCTGCCGCCCCGGCGGGGATCCGCAGGGTGCCCCGAAGGTGGCTTTCGGGGACTTGAGCGCCCCGAAGGCCACCTTCGGGGCATCAGCAGCCCCGCCCGCGCGCCCGCGAGGGCCGGGAAAGTGGCGCTAGAGTCCCCGAGGGTGGCCTTCGGGGAGTAAGCGGAGCCGCCCTGCCACCGATTTCGCGGCACACGTGCACCCGCCATAACCGATGCTTTCAAGGACATCAGCGCCCCGCTGAAATCCGCGTGGAGTCAGGAGGTTCGCAGGAAATCGGTGACTTCGCGTTGGACGGTTTCCGCTTCGGGGTGGGCGTAGAGGCACAGGTGGGTGCCTGCCTCGACGGTGCGCAGCCGCGCGCCGGGGATCGCGGCCGCCGCGTGGGCACCGTGGTCCGGCGGGACATCGGTGTCGGCGTCGCCGTGCACGATGAGCGTGGGCGCCGCGATCGAGCCGAGGTCGTGCGGATCGAAGGCCGCGAACTGCTCGAAGTCGTTGTCACAGCCCGCTTTCCGGGCTCCGGTCCGCGCGGTCGTCGGGATGAGGGAGAGCAGGAAGGCGCGCTGGGCCGGGTCGGCGAGGACCGCGTTCGCCTGCGCGCGCAGCTGGTCGCGGGAGAGGTTTCCCTCGTTGTCCAGCGCGCCGGTGACGTAGGCCCTTGGCAGCAGGGCGCCCGCCGTGCGGAGCAGCCACTGACCCACGCCGGTGCCGAACAGCACCCGGTCGAGCAGCGGCGCGGGAGGTTCGGCGAAGCCCTTGCTGAGCGCGGCGAAGGCCACGAGCGCCCGCACGCGGCCGGGGTGGCGCGCCGCGATCCGGTAGCCGACCGGACCGCCGCCCGACCAGGAAAGGAGCGCGGCGCGGTCGATGCCGAGCTCGTCGAGCAGCGCGACGAGCAGATCGGCCTGCTCGTCGACCGTGCGCCGCGCGCCGAGTTCGGTGCCGAGGTAGCCCGGCCTGGACACCAGGATCGGCGAAAACTCCGGACGGGGCAGGAACCCCGCCATCAGCCCGGCGGCGTCCACACCGCCGGGAGTGCCGTGCAGGACCAGCACGGGAAGCCCGTCACCTTCGCGGGCGCACTCGATCGGCCCGAGGCGGGTCCGCACGACATCGCTGCGCATCGCGGAATCCTACCGCGTTCCACAGTGGACGGACGGCGGTAGTCCCGTGGGCTGACCGGGGTTCAGGGACGGTTCAGGGTCGTTACCGGATGTCGCCGTCGCGCGCGCCGGGTCACGCTGGCGGCATGAGAACACTCTTCGCGGTGCCCGCCCTCGCGCTCGCCGTGATGGCCACGGCCCCCGCGCTCCCCGTCGAAGCGGCGCGGGACACCGTGCGTCTCGCACTGCCGCGCCCGACCGGGTTGCTGCCCGTTGGCACCACTTCCTTCGCACTGCGCGACGACGCCCGCGCGGATCCGTGGGTGCCGGGCGAACGGCGGCACCTGATGGTGACGATGTGGTACCCGGCGCGCGAACGCACCGGGACGGCGGCGCCGTACCTGAGCCGGGCCGAATCGGCCGCGCTGACCGCCGAGTTCGGTGTCACGCCGCCGGACGTGCTCACGCACGTCCGCACGAACTCCCTGGTGGACGCCAGGCCGCTCGGCTGGCGCGCGCCGCTCGTCGTCCTCTCGCCGGGGTTCAGGATGCCGCGGGCGACCCTGTCCTCGCTCGCGGAGGAACTCGCGAGCCGGGGCTACGTGGTGGCCGGGATCGGGCACGACCACGAGGCCGTCGCCACCACGTTCCCGGACGGGCGCACCACCGGCTGCGACGCCTGCGCGCACCCCGATCCGGACCGGATCTCGGCCGGTCGCGCCGCCGACGTCTCGTTCGTCCTCGACCGGCTCACCGGCCCGCGCCCGGTGTGGGGCGGCGGAAAGCTCATCGACGCCGGGCGGATCGCGCTGGCCGGGCATTCGGCGGGCGGCAACACCGTGGTCCCCGCGATGCGCGCGGACCCGAGGATCGCCGCCGGGGTGACCATGGACGGGATCTCCGGGGTTTCGGCGGTGGGCACGGATCGCCCGTACCTGATGCTGGGCGCCCCGGAAAACGCGCCGGGGTCACCGTTCTGGGACCGGGCGTGGTCGGCGTCCACGGGCTGGAAGCGCTGGCTCACCTTCGACGGCGCGCAGCACTATTCGTTCAGCGACGCCGTCCTGCTCGCCGACCAGCTCGACGGCGACCCGAACGAGGCGCTGCCCGGCGCGCGGGGCGTCGAACTCATGCGCGCCTACGTCGGCGCCTTCGCCGACCGCCACCTGCGCGGGTGCCCGGAACCGCTGTTCGACGGCCCGTCGGCCCGCTACCCCGAGGCGCGGTACTGGCGTCCGTGAACGCTCAAGCGGCGCGGTGCCGCCCCGCCGGGCGGCGCCGCGACCGGCGGTCCGGCTCGGCGGCTTCGGCGGTGTCCAGCAGCGCCAGCGCCCCGTGCGTGGTGACGGTGGGTTCCCCGGTGTGCTCGGCGTCGGCGAGGACGGGGCCGGGCGAAGGGTCCGCGCGGTGCGCCCGGTGCACCGCGACGAGCAGCACCAGCCCGAGCACGACGAACCCGTGCGAGGCCAGCCGTTCCGGGGTGACCCGGTCGCCGACCACGTCGACCACCGAGATGACCGTGAGCACCAGCACGAAGCCGCCGATGAGCGGGAGCTGCCCGCCCGCCGCCTTGGTGCGCAGCGCCGCCCACAGCAGGCCGATGCCGACCGCGAGGTTCCAGGCCGCGCCCTCGTTGATCAGGTGGCCGTCCAGCACGCCGAGGTGCCCGCCGTGCGCGCCGGTGCTCATGCCCAGGAGCTGGGCGAAGGCGAGCGCGCACTGGACGAGCGCGACCAGCCCGAGCGCCATCCGCAGGCCCCACTTCTCGCGGGGTGGTGGCGGCGAGTTCTCCAGGATCACCGCGGTCAGATCGGGCACCGCGGGCGCGGCGCGCAGCAGCATCGAACGCCGGAGCGCCACGCTGTCGTCGTACCAGCGGCGGCACGCTGCGCAGGCGTCGAGGTGCTGGTCCACCTTCTCCGCGGGCAGCGGTCCTGATTCGCCGTCGATCCTGGCCGACAGCGCTTCGCGGAAGAGTTCACAGCTCACCATCAGGTAGTCGGACCGGCGGGCCCGGCGGTTCCCGGCACCGCGATGTACTACCGTCGGGTGCGTGCCCCACGACCGGCTGACCGACGAGCGGACCACCGACCTCGCGCTGGCCGCCGCCCGCGGCGACCGCCCGGCGCTGGAGGCCTGGGTGCGCGCGACCCAGGCGGACGTGTGGCGCTTCCTCGCCCACCGCACGAACCCGGCACTCGCCGACGACCTCACCCAGGAGACCTACCTCCGCGCGTTCGGATCGCTGTCGCGCTTCGCCGGGCGGTCGTCGTCGCGGACCTGGCTGCTGTCCATCGCGCGCCGCGTCGTGGTCGACCAGATCCGGGCCGCCTCGTCGCGGCCGAAGGTCGCCGACGCCGACTGGGAGAGCGCGGCCGAGGGCATGGCGGCGCGCGATCGCGGCACCGCGGGGTTCGAGGACATGATCGAACTGGGCGCCCTGCTGGACACGCTCGACGACGACCGGCGCGAGGCGCTCGTGCTCACGCAGTTCCTCGGGCTTTCCTACGCCGAGGCGGCCGAGGTTTCGGGGTGCCCGGTCGGCACCGTGCGGTCCCGGGTTTCGCGCGCTCGCGAAGACCTGTTGCGGGCACGGGACGAACGCGACGACACCGCGATCTGAGCGTCAGGCTTCCGCCACGACGCGGCCGAGCGCGGCGATCCCGTCGCCGATCTCGGTCGGCGTCCGCGCCGCGTATCCGAGCACCAGTCCCGGTTTAGAGGGCAGCTGGGCGTGCCAGGACAGCGGCTGCGCCTTGACCCCGCGCGCCAGCGCCCGCGCCGCGAGGTCCACATCGGACAGATCGGTGTCGAAGGTGACCATCAGATGCAGGCCGGCCGCGGCGCCGTGCACGGTCGCGCCGGGAAGGAACGCGCCGATCGCTTCGATCATCGCGTCGCGGCGGCGCCGGTTCCGCCTGCGCGCGAACCGCAGCTGCCGCTCCATCTCGCCGGAGTCCATCAGCCTCGCCAGCACCAGTTGCGCCAGCACGGGGTTGCCGAGATCGGCGTAGCGCTTCGCGGCGACGATCGCGTCGTGGTACCGCGTGGGCGCGAGCACCCAGCCGACGCGCAGCGCCGGTGCGAGCCACTTCGACACGCTGCCCGCGTAGCAGACCTGTTCGGGGAGCATTTCCCGCAGTGCGGGCACCGGCGGCCGGTCGTAGCGGTGTTCGGCATCGTAGTCGTCCTCGACCACCATCCCGCCCTCGGCCGCCCAGCGCATGAGCTCGCGCCGCCGCTCGCCGTCGAGCACGGCACCGGTGGGGAACTGGTGCGCGGGGGTGAGCAGGACGGCGGACGCCCCGTTCGCCCGCAGGGCGTCCACGACGAGGCCGCCGTCGTCGACCGGAACGGGCGGGGTTTCCAGCCCCCAGTGCGCGAGGTGCTGGCGCGCGCCGAGCGAGCTGGGGTCCTCCACCGCCATCGCGGTGCGCCCGTCGGCGCGCAGCACCTGCGCGAACAGCCCGAGCGCCTGCGAGACCCCCGCGGTCACGATCACCTCGTCGGGATCGGCCCTGATGCCGCGGTTGCGGGCGAGCCAGGTGGCGATCGCCAGCCGGAGCGCCGGCGCGCCGCGGGGATCGCCGTAGCCGAAGTGGGCGGCCGAAAGCTCGTTCAGCACGGCGCGTTCCGCCCGCAGCCACGACGTGCGCGGGAACGCGCCCAGATCGGGGACACCGGGGGAGAGGTCGATCCTCGCCGGTGCCGCGCGCAGCGTGTCGAACACCTCGATCCCGGGATCGGCGGGGAAGACCGAGGGCGTGCCGTCGCGCCGCGCGGCCGCCGCGCCGGGCTCGGCGGTGGTCGCCACCGGGGCGGCCACGACGACGGTGCCGCCCCGCCCGCGCCCTGCCGCGTGCCCGTCTTCGATCAGGCGCCGGTACGCCTCGGTGACGACACCGCGCGACACGTCCAGCTCGGCGGCGAGGGTGCGGGTGGCCGGGAGCCTGCTGCCGACCGGGAGCCTGCCGTCGGAGACCGCGAGCCGCAGCCGCCCGGCCAGCCAGTCGGACAGGCCGCCCGCGGGCGCCTGCCGCACGTCGAGCTGGAGGAAGTCCGAGCCCGGAGTTATGGACCTTTGAACCGTGTCACCGTTGGACCTGTTCATCGGACCAGTGTGGCAGGAAGGTGGGCGGTATGGCTCCCTTTTTCCTGCGGCACGACGACGCGGTCTGGGCCGCCCACCCGGGGCTGCGCGCGGTGGCCGTGGTCGTCGACGACGTGCTCGGCCTCGGTGACACGACAGCGCGCCAGGAAGCGTTGCGCCCCGGTGTCGACGCCAGGGTCGCCGAGCGCGCCGAGTCCGAGATGTCCGAGATCGCCGCGTGGCGCGACGCCTTCGCGAAGATGGGCCTCAAACCGACCCAGTACCGGTGCGCGTCCGAGGCCCTGCTCCGCCGGTACCGCAAGCACGGCGGGATGCCCGCGCGACACCCGCTCGTCGACTACCTGAACTTCGTCTCGATGCGGTTCGCGATCCCGGTCGCCGCGCTCGACGTCGACCGGATCGCGGGCGGGCTGGCGATCCGGCCCGCGCACGGCACCGAGAAGTACGAGACCTTCCAGGGCACCGCGGAACACCCGGCGCCGGGCGAAATCGTCTACGTCGACGAAGACGGCCACGCGCACTCCCGGCGCTGGGCGTTCCGGCAGAGCGCGCGTTCGGTCGTCACGGACCGGACCGATCGGGTGCTCGTCGTCGCGGAAGCCTTGCACGACACCGCGTCCGAGGATCTCGGCGCGCTGGCACGCGAGCTGGCCGACGGCCTCGGTGTCCACTGTGGACAATCGATGCGCATCGCGCCGGACGCGCGGCGGTTCGACTTCGGCTTCGACTTTGACGGAGTGCGTTCATGAGCATCGAGTTCCTGGTGACCGCGCTGATCGTCACGGTGTCGCCCGGTACCGGGGTCCTCTACACCCTCGCTGCCGGGCTGTCCCGTGGCTGGCGCGCGAGCGTCGTGGCGGCGCTCGGCTGCACGATCGGGATCGTCCCGCACCTGGCCGCCACCGTGCTCGGCCTCGCCGCGCTGCTGCACACCAGCCCCGTGGTGTTCGACGTCCTCAAGTACGCCGGGGTGGCCTACCTGCTCTACGTCGCGTGGGGCACGCTCACCGAACGCGGCGCGCTGCAGGTCGACGAGGCGGCAAGCCCGCCGTCGCCGGTCCGGATCGCGGGCACCGCCGTGCTGGTGAACATCCTCAACCCCAAGCTGTCGATCTTCTTCCTGGCGTTCCTGCCGCAGTTCGTCGCCGCGGCGGACCCGGCGCCGGTCGCGCGCATGCTCGAACTCGGCGCGGTGTTCATGGCGCTGACGTTCGTGGTGTTCGCGGGCTACGGGCTGGTCGCCGCCGCGGTGCGGGACAAGGTGCTCTCGCGGCCGTCGGTGCTCAGGTGGATGCGGCGCACCTTCGCGGGCGCGTTCGTGGCGCTGGGGGTGAAGCTCGCGTTCACCAGCCTCTGATCCCGACTGAGCGGGCGCTCACTCAATGTCACGGCCGAGTCCCGATCGGGTCGGTTCGGGCACGGTCGCGGGCCTCTCTCGCTAACTGTTCACCTACGGCCTGTCATCCGGTTACGCTGACCGGGTACCCGCTCGCGAACCGCGGGCGAGGAGGCCCTGGCCGATCCGGACCAGGCGCGCGGTGAACGGGCACGGCGGGAGTGCGGGAATGACGCGAAGGTCACCGACGGTGGCGAGCGAGGGCTGAGCACTGGTGGACCAGGAGATGGACTTCCGGGTTCTCGGGCCGTGGGAGGTCACCGCACCCGACGGCCCGGTGTCGGTGCCGTCGGGTCACCTGCGGGTGCTGCTGGCCGCCTTCCTGATGTCGGGTGGCAGGCCGATGCGGATCGACGCGCTGGCCGAACGGCTGTGGACCGAGCAGCTGCCCGCCGACGCCAGGGGCACGCTGGCCACCTACGTCTCCCGCCTGCGCAGGCTGCTGGGCAACGAGCGGATCCTGACCTGCTCGGGCATCGGCTACCGGATCGACCTGCCCACCGGCGCCGTCGACCTGTTCCGGTTCCGCGACGCGCTCGACCGCGCGCGCAAGGCCTCGTCCGTCGACGAGGAGCTCGCGCTGCTGCGCGAAGCGCTCGGGCTCTGGCGCGGGCAGCCGTTCACCGGCGTGGACTCCACCTGGATCGACCGCGACGTGGTCCCGAAGCTGACCGAAGAGTGGTTCACCGCGACCGAGCGCCGGGTCGACCTCGAACTGGCGCAGGGCCGCTCCGGCGCGCTCGTCGCCGAGCTGTGGGACCTGACGAACACCTACCCGTTGCGCGAGTCGCTGTGGTTCCGGCTGATCACCGCGCTGCACCGGTCCGGGCGCCGCGCCGACGCGCTCGCCGCCTACCAGCGGGTGCGTGCGCTGCTCGGTGACGAGCTCGGGATCGACCCCGGTGACGAGCTGCAGCGGCTCCACCACGCGGTACTCGTCGACGGCACGGTCTCGCAGCCTTCGCCGCCGAAGGGGGAGACCGGGACGGGGCCGCACCAGCTACCGCACGACAACGCCAGGTTCACCGGCAGGGAAAGCGACCTCGAAGCGCTCGACGCCCTGCTCCCCGATAAGTCCACAGTGGACACGTCGCCGATCACGATCGTCGCGATCGACGGGGCGGCCGGCACCGGGAAGACCACGCTCGCGCTGCACTGGGCGCACGGGGTGCGCGACCGCTTCCCCGACGTGCAGCTGTACCTGAACCTGCGCGGGTTCTCCTCCGGCGAACCGGTCAAGGCCGCCGCCGCGCTGGAAAGCCTGCTGCGCTCGCTGGGCGTGTCGAACGAGCACATGCCGGCCGAACTCGACGAGCGCGCCGCCATGCTGCGCAGCAGCCTCGCCGGGAGGCGGGCGCTGATCGTGCTGGACAACGCCCGCGACGCCCAGCAGGTGCGCCCGCTGCTGCCCGGTTCCGGGAGCCTGGTCGTGGTCACCAGTCGGAACCAGCTCCGCCCACTGTCCATTCGGGACGGTGCGCACCGGGTGACGCTGCGCCGCCTCGGCCACGACGAGGCGTTGGCGCTGCTCGCGGTCGGCGTCGGCGCGGACCGGATTCGCGCCGAACCGGCGGCTTCGGCCCGGCTGGTGGACCTGTGCGACCGGTTGCCGCTGGCGCTGGCGATCGTCGCCGAGCGCGCGCAGCGCGCGGGCAGTCTCGCCGAGGTCGTGCACGCGCTCGCCGACGAAGTGGCGAGGCTCGACAACTTCGGCGCCGGCGCGGACGACCCGTACACCGATCTCCGCGCCGCGCTGTCGTGGTCGTACCGCACGCTCGAGCCCGGTGCGGCCGCGGTGTTCCGCAAGCTCGGCCTGTACCCGGCGAACGACATCACGGTGGAGGCCGTCGCGGCGCTCGCCGATCTGCCGGTGCCGCGCGCGAAGCTCGCGCTCGACCAGCTCGTCGCCGCGCACATGGTGGAGCAGCGCCGCCCGGAGCGGTACGAACTGCACGACCTGATCCGGTTGTACGCCACCGACGAGGCGCGGCGGAACGAGAGCCCGGCGGAGGTCGAACCGGCGCTGAACCGCGTCTTCGACTGGTATCTGCACGCCGTGATCAGCGCCGACACGGCGCTGCTTCCACACCGGCGCCGGGCCTTCGTCGAGCCGTACCAGGCGATGCGGCCGGTGCCGTCCTTCGCCGACCACGACGCCGCGATGCGGTGGTTCGAGCAGGAGTACGACTGCCTGCGATCCGCGATCAGCTGGGGTGCGACGCACGGCTGGGGCGCGTACGCCTGGCGGATCGCGATCGGGATGACCTCCTTCCTCGAACGCCGGATCCCGTGGCCGGAAGGCTTGGAATTCCTCGAGCTGGCCTGCCGCGCGGCCCGCGCGGCCGGTGATCGCACCGGGGAGGCCTACACCCTCAACTCGCTGGGCTGCTTCCACCTCGACCAGGCCGAATGGGCGACCGCCCAGCACTACTTCCGCCTCGCGCACGCGTGCTTCCGCGACGTCGGCGACCGCAGGGGCCAGGGCATGGCGATGGGCAACCTCGGCATGGCGCACACCTCGATGGGCGATCCCGAGAACGGGATCCGGTACGGCACCGAGGCGCTGGAGCGCTGCCGCGAGGTCGGGTACAAGCGCGGTATCGCGCTGAACCTCGACAGCGTCGGCATGGCCTACTGCGTCGCGGGCGATCCCGAGCGCGCGATGGAATGCCACCAGCAGGCCAGTGTGCTGTTCACCGAGCTCGCCGATCCCGACGAAGGCCCGCGGAACGACCACAACCTCGGCCGGGCCTACGCCGCGTCCGGCCGCTACCCGAACGCGATCAGGGTGCTCGGGAAGGCGTTGCGCGCGTTCCGGCGGCTCGGCAACCGGCGCTGGGAAGCGATCGTCTACGTCGACCTCGCCAAGACGCTCAACGCCGCGGGGCACCCCGGTCTCGCGCGCGGCTGCTGGGAATCCGCCGTCGTGGTGATGAAGCAGCTCGGCGATCCGCGGGCGCAGGACATCGAGGAGATCATCGAGACCGCGCCGCCCGAGGTGGCGGCCGCCGCACTCGACGTGTTCTCCGGCCAGCCGTTCCCGGTGGGGCCCGCGGCGAGCGGGGGAAAGGCCGCCCGGACCCGCGCGCCGCGGCTGACCGCGGTGCCCGCCACCGAAAACGGTTACCAGGTGCGCGCCTTCCCCGCCTGAGCACCGCTTCCCGCGCGCTGGTGCCGTCGCGCGCACGGGAACAGTTTCCCCGTGGCGAGTTTGTCCTAAGTGGAATGTCTGAAGTGGACGGGTAATCGGGTGGGGTGGCCCCCGATCGCCACCCCACCCGTGGTGTCCGCTGCCCCGAACCGGCGAACGATCACACCTTGACACGACACCTCCGATCCAGTCAACTAGTGTATTAGTTCACTAGAACAATTTGGAGGTGCCGTGGTGGAGTTCCGAGTGGACCGTGCCGGCGGCCTCCCCGCATACCTGCAGCTCGTACGGCAGGTCAAGGAGGCCTTGCGGCTCGGCTGGCTGAGACCGGGGGACCGGCTGCCGACGGTGCGCGACGTGGTCGCCACCAGCGGCGTCAACGCCAACACCGTGCTGAAGGCCTACCGCGAACTGGAGTTCGCCGGGTTGGTCGAGGCCCGCCAGGGGGCGGGCACGTTCGTCAAGGCGGGACTGGGCGCGGTGGACCCCGAGGTGATGGCCGAGCTGCGCGCCGGCCTCGCCGACTGGGTCGCCAAGGCCAGGACCGCGGGGCTGGAGAACGAGGACGTGGACGCCCTGCTCCGGGTCGTCCTCGCCGAAGAAGGGGTGGAAATCGCATGACGACCGCTGTGGCCGATGAGGTCGGCAGCGTGGCCGAGGTCGCGCTGCGGGCGGGTGGCCTCACCAAGCGCTATCGCAGGCTGTTGCCGAAGCGGACCGAACACGTCGCGCTGAACGACTGTTCGTTCGAGCTGCCGAAGGGCAAGGTGGCCGCGTTGATCGGGGCC
Source organism: Amycolatopsis sp. CA-230715 (assembly GCF_018736145.1). Taxonomy (GTDB): domain Bacteria; phylum Actinomycetota; class Actinomycetes; order Mycobacteriales; family Pseudonocardiaceae; genus Amycolatopsis. Next base: position 82,803 of record NZ_CP059997.1, on the reverse strand, counting down.
AACGGCGCCGGGAAGACCACGCTGCTGAGCGTGCTGGCCGGGCTGCTCACCCCGGACGACGGATCGGTGGCCACCGAGGGCCGGGTCGCGTTCGTGGCGCAGGAGAAGCCGGTTTACCGCCACCTCAAGGCACCGGATTTGCTGCGGCTCGTGGCGAAGCTGAACGTGGTGTGGGACGCCGAACGGGCGCACAACTGGCTGACCCGGTTCGAGGTCCCGCTCGACCGCCCGTGCGGCAAGCTCTCCGGCGGTCAGCAGGCCCAGGTCGCGTTCGCGGTCGCCGTGGGCTCCCGCCCCGACGTGCTGCTGCTCGACGAACCGCTGGCCAACCTCGACCCGCTCGTGCGGCGCGAGGTGATGGCGGAACTGCTGACCGAGGTCGACGCGAGCGGCATGACCGTCGTGCTCTCCACGCACGTGGTGGCCGAGCTCGGCGGCGTCGCCGATCACCTGCTGCTGCTCGCGCACGGCGGGCTCGTCGTCGACGGCGACATGGACGAGCTGCTCCAGGCGCACGTGCACTACGTGGGACCGGCCGCCGACGCGCCGCCGGGACCGGGCGAGGTGGTGGAAGCACGGCACCGGGGCAAGCAGTCGACCTTCCTCGTCCGGCTGCCCGAAGGCGAGCCGGTGCCCGCCGTCGCCGCGCCGTGGACGGTGCGCCCGGTGACGCTCGAAGACTTCGTACTGGCGCAGCTCGCCAGGACCAGGAAGGGAGGACGGGCATGACCGCGACCGCTGTCGTGGCCGAACGGTCACCGCGCGCCCGGGTCGGCTGGGGCGATCTGATCGGGGTCACCGCGCGCCAGCACCGGCTGATGCTGGTGGGCACCGGCGTGCTCGTGCTCGCCGCCATCGCGGGGATGCTGTGGGTTTCGGTCGAAGTGGCCGGGCAGGGTGACGCCCGGATCGGCCTGCCAGGGGTCCGGCAGGTCTCGGACGTCGGGGAACTCCTGCTCGCCGGGGTCCTCGGCTTCAGCGGGCTCGTCGCGGTCTTCTGGGCGGCTCCGCTGCTGTCGAAGGAGTACGAGCAGCGGACGCACCTGCTGGTGTGGAGCCAGGACGTGTCCCCGCTGCGCTGGCTTGCGGTCAAGACGACCGTGCTCGCGGCCGTCGCGGTGGCCTTCAGCGTGGCGCTCGGGGTGACCGCGGAGTTCATGATGCACCGCATCCTCGAAATGCCGTCCCAGTACCCGGCGTTCAACCTCTTCCGGTCGCCGTACTTCGACGACGTCGCGCTCACCCAGGCCGCGTACGCGTTGTTCGGCTTCGCGCTCGGGCTCGCGGTGAGCGCGATCTGCCGCCGGACCGTGGTGTCGATGGGGGTCACGGCGGCGCTGTTCGTCGGGGTGCGCGCGGGCATCGAACGGTTCGTGCGCCCGTACTTCCAGAGCCCGGTGCGGCAGACGAGCCCGCTCGGCGTGGAAGGCCCCGCGACGAACGAACTGCCGCCCAACACGCTGACGGTCGACTCCGGTTATCTGGACGGCGCGGGCACCACGATGGACTACCCGCGTTCCTGCAGCGGCTCGTACCGCTCCGCGGGGGAGTACTACTCCTGCTTGCGGCAGAACGGAATCGTGGCGCACTACCGCGATACCCAGCCCCCGGAGCGGCTCGGGTTCTTCCAGCTCGCCGAGTTCGGCCTCTTCGTCGTGCTGGCCGCGGTACTGCTCGTGGTGGCGCTGCGCGTCGTGCGCCGCATGGCGCGCGTCTGAGCGGGTTTCCACGCCCTGAAGGCCACCATCACTGCCCGTGATGGTGGCCTTCAGCGGGAGCGGCCCGTGCGCTTCAGCGGGGGAGCTTGACCACGGTGACGAAGAAGTCGTCGATCTGGCGGACCACTTCGACGAACCGGTCGAAGTCCACCGGCTTGGTGACGTAGGCGTTGGCGTGCAGGTCGTAGCTGCGCAGGATGTCCTCCTCCGCCTCGGAGGTGGTCAGCACCACGACCGGGATGGTGCGCAGGTCCGGCGACGCCTTGATCTCGCTGAGCACCTCGCGCCCGTCCATGCGGGGCAGGTTGAGGTCGAGCAGGATCAGCCCCGGCCTCGGCGCGTCCTCGTACGGCGCTTCCCGGCGGAGGAACTGCAACGCCTCCACGCCGTCCGCGACCACCGACAGGGTGTTCCGGATCTTGTGGTGCTCGAACGCCTCCTTCGTCATCAGGACGTCACCGGGGTCGTCCTCGACGAGCAGGATGTCGATCGGGTCCAGCGATTCGGTCATTCTTCCTCACTTTTCACATGGTCCGCGTTTTCGACGGGCTCCACGGCCTCCGGCTCCTCGAGCGCGGGCAGGGTGAAGCGGAAGCGGGTCCCTTCGGCGGCGGTGGTGTCGAGCCAGATCCGCCCGCCGTGGTACTCGATGATCTTGCGGCACATCGCCAGCCCGATCCCGGTGCCCGGGTAGGCGCTCTTGGCGTGCAGGCGCTGGAAGATCGCGAAGATCCGTTCGGCGTACTCGTCGTCGATGCCGATCCCGTTGTCGGTCACCGAAAACACCCATTCGGCGCCGTCGCGCTCCGCTTCGACGCGCACTTCCGGCGGAGCCTCGCCCCGGAACTTCAGCGCGTTGTTGACGAGGTTCTGCAGCACCGCGGTCAGCAGCGTCGCCTCGCCCCGCACCTCGGGCAGCGCGCCGCGGGTGAGGACGGCACCGGTTTCCTCGACCACGGGATCCAGGTTCGCCAGCGCCTGGTCGAGAAGAGCGCCGGTGTCGACGACGACGTGGTCGCCTGCGCGCCTGCCCACCCGGGAGAACGACAGCAGATCGTTGATCAGGTTCTGCATCCGCTTCGCGCCGTCGACGGCGAACTCGATGTACTGCTCGCCCCGTTCGTCGAGCTGCCCGGAATACCTGCGTTGCAGGAGCTGGCAGAAGCTCGCCACCTTGCGCAGCGGCTCCTGCAGGTCGTGCGAGGCGACGTAGGCGAACTGCTCCAGGTCCGAATTGGACCGTTCCAGCTCGTGCGTGCGCGTGTCGAGCAGTTCGTGCGCGCGCTCCAGTTCCGCGACCTCGCCGAGGATGCGCCGCCGCATCGCCTCCACGTCCTCGGCGAGCTGCCGGACCTCGCGCGGCCCGTCGCCGCGCACCTCCCCGCGCAGGTCGTCCGCCGACACCGCCCTGACCTGCTCGGCCAGCCGGATGACCGGCCGGGTGATGGTGCGCCGGAACCCGAGGTAGACGAGCAGGAACAACAGCAGCACCAGCGCCGCGATGACCACGAGCATGGTGGTGAGGATCGTGTTCGCGTCGGCGAGGCTTTCCCTGGCGGCGTCCCTGGCCGCGGCGAGGTGCCGCTGCTGGGTGTCCAGCGCGGTCCGCACCGCGTCGAAGAGCCCCTTCCCGCGGTCGGCCTGCGGTGGCGGCGCGTCGGGACGCGCTTCGGCGCGCCACGCCTCGGCGGCCCGCTGGACGGCGTCGAGGTCCGCGCCGGCTTCGGTACCCGGTACCGCGCCGAGGCGCCGCAGCTCCGCGACCGCGACCGCCTCCTGCCGCTTGCCCTGTTCGTACGGGGTCAGGAAATCGCCCTGCCCGGTGAGCAGGTAGCCGCGCAGGCCCGTCTCCTGGTTCAGCAGGCCGGTGGACAGCGTGGTGGCCTGCAGCAGCTCGGGACCGGTCTGGTCGACGAGGCGGGTGCGCGCGTCGTCGAAGGTCTTGAGCGCGACACCGCCGCCCACGAGCGCGGCCACCAGGAGCACGGCCTCGGCGAACCCGAGCAGCGTCGCCCACCGCCGCAGCGACCAGCGCCGGACGTGGTCGTCGGTCATCGGCCGCTCCGGTGCGTCAGCATGGCCAGCGCGACGTCGTCGTCGAGCGGGCCGCGGTTGAGGCGCTCCACGGTCGCGATCAGCTCGTCGAGCACCTTGCCGTGCTCGGGCTCCCGGCCGAGTATCCCGAGCACCAGTTTCGCCATTTCCTCGTGGCCGAGCCGTTCGATCCCTTCTTCGACGCGGCCTTCGAAAACGCCGTCGGTGTAGAGCAGCAGCGACCACTCCGGTGGCAGCGGCACTTCGAGCGGCTCCCACCGCGCGTCGTCGACCACCCCGAGCGGAACGCCGAGCCGGTCGTTCGGCAGCAGCTCACCGCCGTCGCCGGTGACCAGCAGCGGCGGCGGGTGCCCGGCGAGGCTCATCCGCAGCGAGCCGCGGTCCGCCGCCACGGTGACCATGCACACGGTGGCGAACACCGAGCGGATCCGCTCGTGCCGCAGCACGCGTTCGACCATGGTCAGCACCTCACCGGAGGCGAGCCCGGCCAGTACCAGCGACCGCCACGCGATCCGCAGCGCCACGCCGAGCGCGGCCTCGTCCGGCCCGTGCCCGCACACGTCCCCGATGATCACGTTGACGGTGCCGTCGGCGAGTTCGACGGCGTCGTAGAAGTCGCCGCCGAGCAGCGACCCGTCGCGGCCGGGGCGGTACCGGGTGGTCAGGGCCAGGTGCGAGTCCGCGAGCAGCGGCGTCGGCAGCAGCCCGCGCTCGAGCCGCGAGTTCTCGTTCGCCAGCAACTGCTGTTCGAGCAGCTGCTGCTCGACCTGCTCGGCCCGTTTGCGCTCGCGTGCGTACCGCAGCGCCTTGATCAGCAGCAGCCCGTCGACCTGGTCCTTGACCAGGTAGTCCTGCGCGCCGGCGGCGACCGCGGCGATCCCGGTCTCCTCGTCGTTGTGCCCGGTCAGCACGACCACCGCGGTACCGGGGGCGTGCCTGCGCACCCTCGTCACCCCGGCGATGCCGACCGCGTCCGGCAGGTTGAGGTCGAGCAGCACGCAGTCGGCCGTGACGGGCGCGCCGACGGCGTCGGCCATGGTGGCGACCCGGTCCAGCGTGATCGGGGCCGCGCTGTCGGCGAGGAACTCTTCGACGAGCAGGGCGTCGCCGTCGTCGTCTTCGACGAGGAGGACGTGCAGGGGCGCGGCTTCGTCCGGCATCACCGGAACCCCCGCTCGCAGTGCGTTCGACAGGACATCCAGCCTTTCCTCTGTGGAGTCCGCTGCCCGGCGTGCCGGGACGGATGAAGAAAGCCCGCGCGTTGCCCCGCGCGGACTGGATGGCTGTTGGCGTCAACCGGGTTTCACCTTAGCGCCGGGCCGGTCGGGGACCTACGCCCGGATCTCCGACATGCCGGTTTCGCGCGCGCCGGGATGGGTAGGCAAGGGCATGACCTCCCCCACGACGGTGCCCAGCATCCGGTTGACCGGCGGGGTGCCGATCCCGCAGTTCGGTTTCGGCGTGTTCGGGATCGAGCCGGACCGGACGGCCGACGCGGTCGCGCTCGCCCTCGACGCGGGTTACCGGCACATCGACACCGCGCAGATGTACCGCAACGAACAGGGCGTCGGGGCCGGTATCAAGAAATCGGGCGTGCCCCGCGAGGAGGTGTTCGTGACGACCAAGCTCGCCAACGACGCCCAGGGCCACGACAACGCCATCACCGCGCTCGAAGGCAGCTTGCGGCGGCTCGGCACGGACTACGTCGACCTGTACCTGATCCACTGGCCGTTGCCCGCCAAGGATCGCTACGTCAAGACGTGGCAGGCGTTCGACGAGATCCTGAAGGCGGGGAAGGCGCGCGCGATCGGCGTGTCGAACTTCTCCCCGGCGCACCTCGACCGGCTCGCCGGGGAGACCGGCGCGGTGCCCTCGGTCAACCAGATCGAGCTGCACCCGTACCTGCAGCAGGCGGAGCTGCGCCGGTACCACGAGGAGCACGGGATCGCGACCGAGGCGTGGAGCCCGATCGCGCAGGGCGAGGTCCTCGGCGACGAGGTGGTCACCCGCATCGCCGCCGCGCACGGCAGGACGGCGGCGCAGGTCGTGCTCCGCTGGCACCTCGCGCTCGGCCACATCGTGTTCCCGAAGTCCTCTTCACCGGAGCGGATCCGCGAGAACATCGACGTGTTCGGCTTCGCACTGTCCGATGAGGACATGCGGGCACTCGGCGGGCTGGACCGCGGCCGCCGCACCGGTCCCGATCCCGAAACCTTCGACGGCTGAACCGGGTTCTGTCGGCCCCCTCTGCTAAACCTGATCGCGGATCAAGGGGGAAGACATGACAGCTCAGGTTTTCCACGAAGAGTTCGGCTCCGGCGTCCCGGTGCTGGCGCTGCACGGCTGGACGCCGGATCACCGGATGATGTCCGGTTGCCTCGAACCGGTGTTCGCCGAGCGGCCCGGCTACCGGCGCCTCTACCCGGACCTGCCGGGGATGGGGAAGTCGCCGGGCGGTTCGGCACGCGGTTCGGACGACCTGCTGGCCGCGGTGTCGTCCTTCGCCGACGAGCACCTCGGCGCGGAGCCGTTCCTGCTCGTCGGCGAGTCCTACGGCGGTTATCTCGCCCGCGCGCTGGTGCGCGAACGGCCGGGCCAGGTGCGGGGGATGGCGCTGATCTGCCCGATCGGCACTGAACCCGAGCACGCGCGGCGCACCCTCCCGCCGCACACCGTGCTCAGGTCGGATCCCGCGCTTATCGCCTCGATGGACGCGGCGGAGGCCGCCGATTTCACCGAGATCGCGGTCGTGCGGTCACCGGAGATCCTGGCCAGGTACCGGGCGGAGGTGGCGCCGGGGCTCGCGCTCGCAGACGAGACGACGCTGGCGCGGGTGCGGGAGAACTACACGCTCTCGGTCCCGCCGGAGAGCGGCCCCGCCTACGAACGCCCGGTCCTCGTGCTGACCGGACGGCAGGACTCGATCACCGGTTACGAGGACCAGTACGCGCTGCTAGGCCACTATCCGAGGGCGTCGTTCGCGGTGCTCGACAGGGCGGGCCACAACCTGCAGCTCGAACAGCCCGCGCTGTTCGGCGCACTGCTGGCCGAGTGGCTCGACAGGGTCGCGGAGAGCGGTTAGCCCGCGGGTGACGGCGGGCGGTCGAATCGCGGTGCGCCGTCCACAGTGGACATTCATGTCCAGTGGCCGCCAGGTACCAACCACCCTGAGGTGAGTTCAAAACCGGAACTTACCTTAGGGTGGTGCGGTCGCGGACGGAAGGAGCGGCCATGAAGTACCGCGAACTCGCCGACGCCGACTGCGCGATCGCCCAGGCGCTCGGTGTCGTCGGCGACTGGTGGACGCTGCTCGTCGTGCGCGACATCGCCGGTGGCCTCACCCGGTTCGATGCCCTGCAGCAGGAACTCGACATCAGCAGGAAGACGCTCACCGAACGGCTCAAGGCGCTGGTGGCCGACGGCGTGGTCGAGAAGGTGCACTACTCGGAGCGCCCGCCGCGGTACGAATACCGCCTGACCGACACCGGCCGCGGCCTGCTGCCGGTGCTCGTCGCGTTGCAGGACTGGGGCACGCGGTTCGTCGCCGGGGACGGCTCGCTCACCGCGACGAGCTCACCGACCTCGGCCGAGGCGAGGCGGGTGCGGGCGCTGGTGGGCACCCGGGTGCCCGCGACGCTCCTGATATCCGACACGGGGGAGCCGATGACGCCCACCGGCCAGGGGTGGTCGGTGCTCTACGCCTTTCCCGGCGCGTTCGCCCCACGGGGGAACCCGCTGCCACCGGGCTGGGGCGACATCCCCGGCGCGCCGGGCTGCACCCTCGAGTCGACGACCTACCGCGACCGCTTCGCCGAGTTCGACGGCAGGGGAGTCACCGTGCGCGGGGTCAGCACGCAACGCCCCGACCAGCTGCGAGCCTTCTCCGAGCACGCCGCGCTCCCGTTCGCGCTGCTGTCCGACTCCGACCTCGCGCTCACCGCGGCGCTGCGCCTGCCCACGTTCCGCGCCGGCGGGGTCGACCGGCTGAAGCGGCTGACGCTGCTGGTCGATCCGGGGCAGGTGATCAGGGCGGTCCAGTTCCCGGTCACCGACCCGGCGGGCTCGGTGGGCGAGGCGCTCGCGCACCTGGACGAACTGGCGTGACGCACCCGCCTGCCGGTGTCCGCTTCGAGCGGAAACGGCTAGGTTGAGCCGAAAAGGGGAGGCGCGCATGACGACCGCGGCAGTCATCGGGGGCGGGATCGCCGGTACCGCGACCGCCATCGCGCTCCTCAAGGCGGGGATCGGCAGCACCGTCTACGAGGCGTACCCGACCGGTGCCGACGACGCGGGCGCGTTCCTCACCCTCATGCACAACGGGATGGACGCGCTCGCCGCGATCGACGCGCACGAGGTCGTCGCCGCCAAGTCGTTCGCCACCAACGAGGTCGAGTTCTCCTACGACGGCGGCGCGCTCCCCGTGCAGCCCATCGGCAGCGCCCGCGAGGACCTGCTGGCCCCGCGCACGATCCGGCGCGCCGATCTCCACCGCGTGCTGCACGACGAGTTCGTCCGCCGCGGCGGAACGATCGCGCACGGCAAACGCCTCGCTTCCTTCGACGGCGGCGTGTGCTTCACCGACGGCACGCGCGCCGAAGCCGATTTCGTGGTCGGCGCCGACGGCATCCACTCCGCCGCACGGCGCCTGATCGACCCGGATGCCCCGGAGCCGAGGTACGCCGGGCTCGCCGTCGTCTACGGGTACGCGCCCGCCGCGCCGCATCCGGCCCCGCCCGCCACCTACCGGATGATCCAGGGCGCCACCGCGTTCTTCGGGTACACGACCGATCCCGGCGGCACCACGTGGTGGTTCGCGCGGCTGCCGGGTGCCGAACTGACCGGTACGCGGGAGACGACGCCCGCGCGGTGGCGGGAGCGCGCGGCCGCGCGGTTCGACGGCGACCGGAACCCCGCCGCCGAGATCATCCGCGCGACGGGTGAGGACGTCTTCGGCGGCAACGCCTACGACGTACCGACCACGCCGCGCTGGTCGTCCGGTGCCGCGGTGCTCGTCGGCGACGCGGCGCACGCGGCGTCACCGGCCGCGGGGCAGGGTGCGTCGATGGCGCTCGAAGACAGCGTCGTGCTGGCGATGTGCCTTCGCGACGAGCCGGCGCGCGTGGACGCGTTCCGGCGGTACGAGGAGATCCGCCGGGCGCGGGTGGAACGGCTGGTCGCGGTCAGCGGGAGCCAGGGCGCTGGCCGGACCACCTCGGAGGAGGCGCGGCGGCGGGAGACCGAGCGCGCGTGGCTGTACGGCCACCATCTCGAATGGAGTTCACCGATTACCGCTTCCCCCCGTTAGCAGGTTCCCGATTCCGAACCCGCCGGGTACCGTTCGGCTCGAAATGATCATCGGCACGCGGGATCGGGGCGCCGGCCGCCAGTCGCCCGCCCGCGAACGCCGTTTCGACCCGAATGGAGTGTCCGTGACCAAGGCGTACCTTGCCCTTGCCGCCGCGTGCGGCCTGTGTGGACTGGTGGCGAGCCCGGCGGCGCAGGCCGCCCCCGAATGGCAGCAGGTCGGCAGTGGCATCACCGGTGGTGTCAGCGGGATGGCGGTGACCGGCTCGACCGCGGCCGGGACCGACGCTGTGATCGTGCGGGACAACAAGGAGGACGGCCAGAACCGGGTCGCGCTCGTGCGCGTGCCCGCCTCCGGTGCCGCGACCTCGACCGACCTGGCGTGGTCCGGTGAGCTGCCCACCGATCTCGAAGCGATCGACGCCGTGCCGGGGAAGGCGGGCGAGTTCGTGGCGCTGGCCAGTTCCGGTACCGCGTATCTGATCACTGTGGACAGTGCTAAAGCGACGGTCGTGCGCTCGTTCCCGTTGCCGGATCTGGACGACAAGGCCAACTACGAAGGGTTCGCGCTGAGCGCGATCGGTGGGAAGACCGTCGCGGTGTGGGCCGACCGCGGCAAGGACGCGGAACCGGGTGTGGTTTCGGCCGCGGAGGTCGATCTCGGGCAAGGCAAGTTCTCGGCCCCGGTGTCGGCGAAGTTCACCGCGCCCTACCCCGAGAAGAAGGTGCGGCACGTGTCGGACGTGAAGGTGCTGGCCGACGGCGCACTGGTGATTTCCTCGGCCTCGGACAACGGGGACGACGGCCCGTTCGATTCGGCGCTCTACCGCGGCGGCACCGTGAAGCTCGACGGTGACCGCGTCGCGCTCGACACGGTCAAGGACCCCACCCCGGTCGCGAAGTACGAGGGGCACAAGATCGAGGCGCTCGCCTGCGGGGCCGCGTCGGGTGTGCTCGGCACCGATGACGAGAACCTCGGCGGTTTCGTGCGGCTCGCGAACTTCTGCTGAGGTGAGCCCGCTCAGGATCCGGTGAGGATCCTGGCGATCGCGCGCGCTGACCGCTCGGGGTCCTCGGCGGCCCCGGGCGGCAGCGCGCCGGTCAGCCACAGCGTCGCGAACCCGTGCACGAGCGACCACGCGGCGATTTCGGCGACCCCCGGTTCGCCTCGGACCGCCCGTGCCCCGCTGACGAGCAGTTCGTAGGTCCGTTCCTGCGCCGAGACGACCGCGGGATCGTCGGCGCGGAAGAGGCCGGGGGAGAACATGACCGCGAAGTGCGCGTGGTGGCCGAGCGCGAAACGGACGTAGGTGACCCCCGCTTCGACGAAGTCCCCGGTGCGTTCCCGCGTTTCGGCGAGCGCCGCGGCCAGCATTTCGTAGCCCTCGGCGGCGAGCGCGGTGAGCAGACCCGCCTTGTCTCCGAAGTGGTGCACCGGCGCGGCATGGGACACCCCGGCCCGGCGCGCCAGGTCGCGCAGGCTGATCCCGGCCGCGCCGTGCTCGGTGATGGCCGCGACCGCGGCGTCGAGCACAGCGCGCCGGAGGTCTCCGTGGTGGTACGGCATGGCCCCACTCTAACCAGAATCTAGTCATTGACAAGATGCACTCGGCCACCCAATCTTGTCACTGCCTAGATTTACTGGTGAAGGGATTTTCCGATGGCTCCGCTCGTGATTCTCGTGGTGGTCACCCTCGTCCTGCTCGGTGCGGGCGCGGCGGGTGTCCGCGCGCTGAGACCGTGGCCCGTCGCGGTGCGCGGCGGCCTCGCCGCGATGTTCGTGGCCACCGGGGTCGCGCATTTCGTTGGCATGCGCGAAGAACTGATCAGCATGGTCCCGGCGGCTCTGCCCGCGCCCGGTTTCCTGGTCACCCTGACCGGGCTGCTGGAGCTGGCCGGGGCGGCGGGACTGCTGTGGCGGCGCACCGCGCCGTGGGCGGCGGGCTGCCTCGGCGCGCTGCTCGTGGTCATGTTCCCGGCGAACGTCGTCAAGGCACTGGACGGGCGGGCGATCCCGTTCGAGGACCAGCTCGTGCCCCGTACGGCGATGCAGGTGGTGTTCGTCGCCGCAACGCTCGCCGTCGTGGTGCACCACCTCCGGGTCCGCGCCGGGCGCACGGGACAATCCCCGGCATGACGGCTGCGGAGTTCCTGTACGAGGTCGTGGGCAAGCGCCGCGACGTCCGGTCCGAGTTCACCGGCGAGCCGGTGGATCCCGAGGTGCTGCGGCGGGTGCTCACCGCGGCGCACCAGGCGCCGAGCGTCGGGCTGAGCCAGCCGTGGGACTTCGTCCTCGTCGAGGACGGCGGGACGCGGCGTGCCTTCCACGGTCACGTGCAGGCCGAACGCGCCCGGTTCGCGGGCTCGCTGAGCGGGGCCGCGGCGAAGGTGTTCGACGGCATCAAGATCGAGGGCGTTCTCGATGCTCCACTGTCCATTGTGGTCACTTACGATCCCGCCCGCGGCGCACCGGCGGTGCTCGGCAGGCACGCGATCGCCGACGCCGGGCTGTACTCGGTGTGCCTGGCGATCCAGAACCTGTGGCTCACCGCCACCGCGGAGGGCCTCGGCGTCGGCTGGGTCAGCTTCTACCGCGAGGAGTTCGTGCGCGAGCTGCTCGGCATCCCCGCGCACGTGCGGCCGGTGGCGTGGCTGTGCGTCGGTCCCGTCGAGCGGCTGGCCGAGGTGCCGGACCTGGAACGCGCGGGCTGGCGGTCCAGGATGGCGCTCGACGAGGTCCTGCACACAGAACGCTGGTGACGTGGAACCGATGTTGTAGCATCGGCCCATCGGGGTAGAAACGCGCCCGGCAGGGCGCGCGCACACGCGGTATCGAACGATCCGTCACTCCTTCATCGCGAAGGAGTGGTGCCATGCGTTCCCCCGTCCACACATCCCGTGCTCCTCGGTCGCTCGGCGCGGCCTGGCAGGCGCTCGCCGGGCTCTCGGCCGTGTTCCTGTTCGAGATGCTCGACAATTCGATCCTCAACGTCGCGCTGCCGACCATCGGCCGCGAGCTCGCCACCTCCACGACCACCCTGCAATGGGTGACCGGGGTGTACTCCGTCGTGTTCGGCGGGCTGATGCTGGTGCTCGGTGCGCTGGCCGACCGGGCGGGCAGGCGCAAGGTCATGCTCTTCGGGCTCGTGCTGCTCGGCGCCGCGAGCTTCGCGACGGTGTTCGTCACGGCCGCGTGGCAGCTCATCGCAGTCCGGGCGCTCATGGGTGTCGCGGCCGCGATGACCACACCGGGCTCGATGGCCCTCGCGTTCCGCCTGTTCGACGACGACCGGCTGCGCACGCGCGCGATCACGCTGATCTCGACGGTGGGCATGGTCGGCCTCGCCGTCGGTCCCACGGCGGGCGGGCTCGTGCTCGCGGTCGCGCCGTGGCAGGTGCTGCTGCTGGCGAACGCGCCGGTCGCCGCGCTCGCGTTCCTCGGCATCCGCGCGGGCATTCCCGCCGACGACCCCGCCGACCTGCACCGCGATCCGGTCGACGTGGCCGGCGCCGTACTGGGCACCGCGACGATCGTCTTCGCACTGCTCGCGCCCACGTTCTTCGTCGAAGCGGGCGCCGCTTCGGCTCTGCCGTGGGCGGCGACCGCGGCCGCGGTCGCCGCGGGAACCGGTTTCGTCTTGCGGGAGAAGGCAATCCGGCACCCGCTGCTCGACCTGAAGCTCATCGCCCGCCCGCTCGTGTCCAGTGGCCTCGCGCTCAAGGCCGCGGCGGGACTGGCCACCGCCGGGCTCAGCTACCTCGCGACACTGCACCTGCAGCTCGGGCTGGGCTGGGCGCCCGCGCAAGCGGCACTCGGGATGCTGCCGCAGGTCGTCGTCCTGATCGCGGGCGGCGCCGTGATCGGCCCGCTGCTCGACCGCGTCAGCCCGGTCAAGGCCGCCTGGCTCAGCGCGGGCGCGGTCGTGTGCGGGCTCGCCGTCTACACCGCGTTCGGCAGGTTCGGCTACGCCTGGATTGCCGTCGCGCTCGCGCTCGTCGCGGCGGGCATGCGCGTGGTCGGCGTGGTGGCGGGCACCAACGTGATGCGCGGTTTGCCCGCGAACCGCACCACCATCGGAGCCGCGCTCATCGACACCGCCAGCGAGGTCACCACCGGGGTCGGCATCGCGCTGAGCGGCACCATCCTGGCGGTGGTCGTCCCCGGCGCGCTGACCACGGCCGCGTGGAGCGCGCGGCAGGCCGCCGGGTTCCGCGAGGCGATCACCTACGCCGGTCTCGCGCTCACCCTGGCGTCGGCGGCACTCGTGGGATGGGGCATCCTCCGCGGCCCGCGTTCCGGCGACGACGCACCAGAACCGTCCACATCGGACACAGCGGGCGAATCGGCGTCGATCCGGTCATGACGGCGCATGCCGGGCGGCGGTGATTTCGTTGTTGTCGAAGCCTTTTCGCCCGCGCGCGTGTCCTTGACACTTCCTTTTCGCGGCCGCGCCCCGCGCTCCCGTAGCGTCGGTGTCGATCACGGCGTCTCGAGCGGGAGGTAGGTGGAAATGGATCCCATCTTCGCGGGCACGACTACGGGAAGGGCCGCGCTGGCAGGCTACTTGAAGACCACGCTCGACGCCGTCGGCGAGGGTGTGCGGGCCAGGGGCGGGCCGATCCCGGCCGGGGAACCGGACGCGCTGGCACGGGCGTGGGCGGCCGGATTCGGCGCGCTGCTCCCGGAAACCGGGGCAGGGCCGGACCACGCGCTGACCGAGATCGTCACGAGGCTGGCCGAAGGGGCGGCCGATCCGGCCGATCCGGCGTGCGCCGCGCACCTGCACTGCCCGCCGCTCGCGGTCGCGGTCGCCGCCGACACCGCGGTCTCCGCGCTGAACCCTTCGCTGGACTCGTGGGACCAGGCACCCGCCGCGAGCGCGCTGGAAGACCGCCTGGTCGCGGCACTGGCCGGGCTCACCGGGTACGACGCCGGAACCGCTGGCGGGGCCGTGACCACGGGCGGCACCGAGTCGAACCTGATGGGGTTGCTGCTGGCCCGTGACCGGATCGTGCGTGCCATCACCGGTGCGGAGGTCTCCCGCACCGGGATTCCGGCCGAGCTGACCGGCAAGCTGCGCATCCTGTGCTCTTCGGTCGCGCACTTTTCGGTCGCGCGATCGGCCGGGCTGCTCGGGCTGGGTGAGGACGCGGTGCTGCCGGTCGCGGTCGACGAAGCCGACCGGATGCGTCCGGACGCGCTGTGCGTCGAACTGATGCGGGTGCGCGAGCGCGGCGAGGTCCCGCTCGCCGTGGTGGCCACCGCGGGCACCACCGACCTCGGCGCGATCGATCCACTGGGGGCGATCGCCGAACTGACCTACGCGCACCGGGTCTGGTTCCACGTCGACGCGGCCTACGGTGGCGGCGCACTGTTCTCCGACCGGCTCGCGCCGCTGCTCGCCGGGATCGGCCGGTCCGATTCGGTCGGGCTGGACCTGCACAAGCTGGGCTGGCAGCCGGTCGCGGCCGGGGTGTTCCTCAGCCGCGACCGCGCCGGGTTCCGCACGCTCGACCGCACGGTCGCCTACCTCAACCCCGCCGACGACGAGGCGGCCGGGTACCGCAGCAGGCTCGGCCTGTCCCTGCGGACCACCCGGCGCGCCGACGCCGCCAAGATCGCGGTGACGTTGCGGGCGTTCGGCAGGCGCGGCCTCGGCGCGCTGGTGGACCGCTGCCACGACCTCGCGCGGTACGCGGCGGCGGAGATCGGCGCCGACCCGGGGCTGGAACTGCGCGCCGAACCGACGCTGAGCACCGTGGTGTTCCGCTTCCTCCCGCCCGCGGGCACGGATCCCGACCAGGCCAACGCACGGCTGCGGCGCGCGTTGCTGGCGTCGGGGACGGCCGTGGTCGGGCGCACCACGATGCCGGACCGGTCAGGGCGGCCCGCCACGTACCTCAAGCTCACCCTGCTCAACCCGACGACCACCCAGGCCGACATCGACAAGCTCCTGCTCGACATCCGCGCCGAAGCCGAACTGTCCCGTTAGGACCCGTCCCGATAGGACTCGTTTCATCGGGCCGCTAGAAGGCGCGCTAGGACGGGAGGTTCGCCACCTGCGTGGCGAGCTGGTGGGGATCGCCGGTGGCGGTGACCGGGTACGACCGCCGCGCCCGGTTCCAGCCGTCTTCCAGTGCGTACCAGTCGATCGGCGCGGGTTGGCCGCCGGTGACGAGTGCCTTGTCCAGCGAGTCGAGGTAGGTGTTCCAGCGCATCGCGTAGAAGTCGCGCACCAGACCGGAAAGCTCGCGGTTGGCGTAGTCGTGCAGGTTGCCGTCGTCGCTCGCGGCGCGGTCGCCCCAGGTGGTGATGATCGAGCGCGCGTCGTACTCGAACCGGGCGCGTTGCGCGTCTCCGCGCGCGCTGGACTTCGCGGCGTCGAGCCACGGTCCGATCAGGAACCGCGGGTCGCTGCCGAGCAAGGAGTCCAGCAGGGCGAGATCGCCGCGCCACTGCCCGGCCAGCGCGCGGAACCCGGGCAGGTCCTTGCGGTCGTAGGCGGATTTCAGCCGGGGCAGCAGATCCCGGCTCGCGTTGGCGAGCACCTGCCGCGCGGTGTTCACCAGGTCGTACCGGTAGGCGTCGGTGGTGCGGCAGGACGGTGCCACGGCGAGCAGTTCCGCGAGCGCGGTCTTCACCGTGGCCGGGTCGTACCGCATCTCCTCCGGCGAGTACGCGGCGGCTTTGGTCGCGGTCAGGCTGGGCCGCGCGGTGAACAACCCGTCCTGCGCTTCGCTCCACTTGCCCGACGGCATGCTGTACGGCCCGCGCCGTAACGCGTCCCACGCCGCGGTGGCGTGCGGGTCGGCGCAGCCGTACCGCCGCGCCGCGTACCCGGCGAACCACGCCGCCTGGTCCAGCGGCCCGTCGTGCCACGCGAGATCGGTGAACATCTCGAACGCGACGGGATCGGTCCCGGTGCCCTCCGGCAGGTAGGCGATCCCGGCCAGCGCACTGTCCGGTTTGGACCGCCACTGGTCGAACCGGCTTGACCACACGCCGGTGTTGGCGCCGATCGTGGTGTGCCCGCCGAAGTTCGGGATCGTGCCGAACGCGTAGGGAGTGCCCTTCCAGGTCTTTTCGCGGTCGAGGTCGTTGTAGCGATCGGACAGTCCGTCCACGATGAACAGTCGTTTCCGGTCGGGTACCGCGTCGATGATCTCCGGCTTCGGGTTGCTCTGCCAGCCGAGCAGCACCCAGGTCGCGCCGGGACGGGCCCGGTCCATCGCGGCGAACACGGCCCGCGCGGCGTCGGCGACCGGTACGTCACCGGCCTGGCCGCCTTCGTGCAGCAGGTCCATCTTCACCATCGAGCCGGTGCCGACCAGCCGTGCCTGCCAGCGGTAGAACTCCGCGGCGAGCCTGGCGAACACCGGATTGCGCGGATCGAGCCAGTCCGGCCGGGTGAACCCGCCCCAGTCGCCCTGCGGCACCACCCGCGCCGATGGATTCTTCTCGGTGAAACGCGGTGGCACGGTGCCGAAGTAACCCGGCAGCACCGGTGTCATGCCGAGGTCGTGGAGCCGGTCGACGAGCCGCTTGCCGAGCGCGGCGCGGTCGAGGACGAGGCGCTCGGGGACCGGGCCGCCGAACGAGGACATGTTCTGCAGCAGCCACCACGGCTGGTGCGCGGGGCCGGGAATCCAGGACAGCAGCTCCGAGCGCGTGTAGCCGAACGAGCGCAGCGCTTCGTAGTAGACCGCGTCCGTGCCCGTTTCCACGAACACCTCGTTGACGCCGTGCAACGCGAGCACGTCGATTTCCCGTTCGTACGAGGCGAAATCGCGATAGGGACCGGAGTAGCCCTCGTCGGTGTCGTTGAGCGCGAACCGGTTCGCCACCGAGGCCGCCTGCCGGATCACGCCCGGCGGCGCGGGCAGCACGCCGGGCAACCGCGAAACGCTTTGTCCCGGCAACGAGATGTCGACACCGGCCACGTGCTCCAGGTACCAGCCAGCCCCGGCGAGCAGCGTCGCGGGGGAGGTGGCGGCGACGGTGATCGCACCGGCGTGACCGGAGATTTCGAAGTGGTCGCCCGTTTCCTGCGGGGGAAGCGCGCGAAGGCGGAACTGGCGGTCGGCGCCGGGCAGGACGCGGTGCAGGCTCGCCCGCGCGGCCGCCGTGTCGAAGGCGCCCGCGGCATCGGTCCCGGCCGCGGCGCCGGTGACCGTGACGGTGCCGAGCGCGGTCACCGCCGCGCAGGTCAGTGCTAGCAGACGCGTCCTCATGGCACCCCGTCCGGTCGGTGACAGTGGTCTGAACCTATGCGGCGGTCGCGCGCCGGGTCAAGAGCCAATCCGACTGGACGTGCTTGAAAGCGCAGAGAACGAATCAACTTCGAGCATTGATCACAGCATCGCGTGGCGGCCGACGCCCAGGGAACGGCCGGTGTCGGTGATCCGCCTCGCCATCGCGTCGACGGCTTCGGTGAATTCCCGCTGCCGCGGTTCCCGCCAGTCCGCGAGCTGATCGAGCAGCCAGTCGCGCCAGCCCGCGACGAGCTGGGTGAACACCTCGCTGCCTTCGGTCGTGAACCGGTAGTGGCCATCGGTTTCGACGAGGAGGCCGAGGCCGACGAGCTGCTGCGCGGTCGGTTCGAAGATCCCGGCCGGCACGTCGGTCAGTTCGGCGATCTCCTGCATGGTCGCGTCGCCGTCGTCCACCGAAGTGCGGTAGACGTGCTGGAGCAGCCACGCCTGCGCGATCGTGATCGTCAGCCCGGTCCTGGCGAGGATTTCGTTGCCAGGGTCGGATTTGAGCCGTCCCATCATGGTCGCGATGAGCTTTTCCAGCTCCTGCTCCGAATCGCTCGACGCGGGCACCGCGAAGCTTTCGCCGACCCCGCTGTTCCCCGAGGCCGCCGCGCGCGAAGTGTCCCGTAGCGGAACCTCCTTCAGGAACAGCGCGACCACGAGCGCCAGCACACCGACGGGCGCGGCGTATAGGAACATCAGGTGGAGAGTGTCCACATAGGCCCCGATGATCGGGGTGCGCAGCGACGCGGGCAGCGCGTGCAATGCCTGCGGGCTCTGCGCCACGCGCGGATCGACCCCGGGCGGTAGCGGGTTCCGGGCGAGCGCGGCGGCGAGCTTGTCCGGCAGGTTGCCCGAGTAGATCGTGCCGAACAGCGCCACCCCGAACGAACTCCCCAGCGTGCGCAGGAAGCTCACGCCCGAGGTGGCGACGCCGAGGTCCGCGTAGTCCGCGGTGCTCTGCACGACGATCACCGGCACCTGCATGATGAGCCCGACCCCGGCGCCGAGCACGATCATGTAGAGGCTCATCAGCCAGTAGCTGGTATCGGCGTCGAGCAGCGACATCAGCAGGAGCCCCGCCACCATCAGCACCGAGCCGGCGATCGGGAAGAGCCGGTAGCGGCCGGTCCTGCTGATCACGGTGCCGGTGGCCAGTGCGGCGGCCATCAGTCCCGCCACGAGCGGCAGCATCCACAGCCCCGACTGCGTCGCGGTCTCGCCGCGGACGTACTGCAGGTAGGTCGGCAGGTAGGTGATCCCGCCGAGCATGGCGAACCCGACCAGGAAGCTGAGGATGCCCGACACGCTGAACACCCGCCCGCGGAACAGCCGCATCGGCAGCATCGGCTCCGCGGCGCGCTGTTCCACCAGTACGAACGCGATCAGCAGCACGACCGAGGCGGCGGCCATCAGCAGGATCGTCGGCGAACCCCACGGGTACTCGGTCCCGCCCCAGCTGGTGACCAGGGTGAGCCCGCTGGCGGCCAGCGCGATCAGGATGATGCCGAGGTAGTCGATACGGGGTTTCGCCGTCGAAACGACCCGGGGGAGCGCGATCGCGGCGATCACGAGCACGAGAATCCCGAGCGGGATGTTGACGTAGAACGCCCAGCGCCAGCTCAGGTGGTCGACGAACAGCCCGCCGAGCAACGGCCCGACCACGGTCGAGATGCCGAACACCGCGCCGATGAAACCCTGGTACTTGCCGCGTTCCCGCAGGGGTACCACGTCGGCGATCACCGCGGCGGCGGTGACCATCAGCCCGCCGCCGCCGAGGCCCTGCACCGCGCGGAACGCGATGAGGGTGCCCATCTGGTCGGCCCATCCCGCGAAGAACGAGCCGACCAGGAACAGCGCCACGCTCGCGATGAACGCCTTCTTGCGGCCGAACAGATCGCCGAACTTCCCGATCAGCGCGGTCATGATGGTCTCGGCGAGCAGGTACGCGGTGACCACCCAGGACAGGTGCGAACCGCCGCCGAGATCGCCGACGATCGTCGGCAGCGCCGTGGCCACGATCGTCTGGTCGAGCGCGGACAGCAGCATGCCGAGCATGATCGCGGCGACGACCAGGTTGCGCGCGCCCCTGCCCAGTTCGCGTGGCCGCGCGGTCGATTTGCCCTCTGCCATGGCGCACCCTCCCCGTCGAAGTCGACGCGAGATTAGGGCGTGGCAGCGGTTCCGGCTCTCCGCGTCACCCGACCGTGGTGCGCGAGATCGTTGTCGGAATACGGGAAATCCGGCCGGAATCGCCGCGGTCAGTGGCGGGCGGGCAGTTTCCAGTCCGGCCGGGGGAAGTGGCAGGTGTAGCCGTGCGGGATCCGCAGCAGGTAGTCCTGGTGCTCCGGCTCCGCCTCCCAGAAGTCGCCCGCGGGGACGACCTCGGTGACCACCTTGCCCGGCCACAGGCCGGAGGCGTCGACCTCGGCGATGGTCTCTTCGGCGACTTTCTTCTGCTCGTCGGTGGTGTAGAAGATCGCCGACCGGTAGCTGGTGCCGATGTCGTTGCCCTGGCGGTCCTTCGTGCTCGGGTCGTGCACCTGGAAGAAGAACTCCAGCAGCGCCCGGAAGTCCGTCTCCGCCGGGTCGTAAAGCACTTCGATGGCCTCGGCGTGGCCTTCGTGGTTCCGGTAGGTGGCGTTCGCCACGGTGCCACCCGTGTAGCCGACGCGCGTCGAGACCACTCCCGGCTGACGGCGGAACAGGTCCTGCATCCCCCAGAAGCAGCCACCGGCGAGGATCGCCTTCTCGACTGGCTTTTCGGACGGGGTGGACATACCGCGGCTCCTTTGCGACAGACCTCGGATGGGCTCTTGACACCACGATATCCCCGGGTCCCGCGGTCTTCCACCGGATGGGATGTTGCCGATGCCTTACGGCGTACGGCCGATGGTGTAGTGCGTTCGGGTTGTTCGGGCGCCCGCGCTGGACGCCGGCCGGGGCACTGCCGAACAATCGGCGCGGATCGAGGGGGTTCGCGATGGGGCGCCGGGAACGTCCGCTGGACGAGGATGGCGGTGCGGTGACGCGGTTCGCGGCGGAGCTGCGGCGGCTGCGGGTGGACGCCGGGACGCCGACGTTCCGCGAGCTCGCCCGGCGCGCGCACTACGCCGCGGGCACGTTGTCCGAGGCCACGGGCGGGAAGAAGCTGCCGACCCTGGCCGTGACGACGGCGTTCGTCCGTGCCTGCGGCGGCGATGAGCGGGCATGGGAAGCCCGCTGGCGCGCGGCCAGCGCCGCGCTCGCGGCGGAACGGGACTGACCTCCGCCCGGCAGGACGCGCGTCGTGGCACGTCCTGCCGGGCGGGACGCCGTCAGCGCCCGATTCCGCCCGGCGGCGGGATCTCCCGTTCGATGCGCAGGACGGCGGCGGTCCAGGTCATCCCGACCCCCACCCCGAGCAGGAGCACGTGATCGCCTCGGCGCGCCTCGCCGGTGCGCATCAGGTGGTGCAGCGCGACGATCTGGTCGCTGGCACCGAGATGCCCGAGCCGGAGGCCGAGCCCGGTCATGGTCTGCTCCTCGGCGATGCCGAGCGGGCGCAGGATCTGGCTGCGCACCAGGTGGCGCCCGTAGTGCGGGGCGCAGATCTTGGCCAGGTCGGGGAGATCGAGGCCCGCGTCGGTCAGCGCCGTCTTCACCACGGTGGTCACCGCGTCGCTGTTGCGCGTGTGCACGTAGTCGGTACCCCGGTCTTCGAGCCATTGGCGCTTGCGGAGCCGGATGTCGATCGGGGTGCGCGCGGCGGAACTGACCGATCGGAACGGTTCGGCGCCGCGTTGCAGGCCTTCCAGCGACGGGTCGGAAAAGGACGCCACGGACAGCAGCCGCGCGAACCCCGGCCGCCGCGATACCACGATCGCGCTGCCCGCGTCGCCGTAAACGATGCCGATATCGGTGCTCCAGTGCGGAAAACCGGGATCGCCGAAGCGGTCGCCCGCGGTGAGGAGCACGTCTTCGTGGTCGGGGCGGCCGCTGAGCACGCTGGCGGCGAGGTCGAGGCCCGCGACCATGCTGTTGCTCATCGCGCCGATTTCCAGTGCCAGCCCCGCCCACGGCCCGATGCCGAGCTGGTCGCGCACGTAGGAGGCGGCGTGCCAGAAGTCGATCCCGGCGTAGTAGATCCCGGCGTGCAGGGAAAGCGACGGGCGGACGGTCTCGCCGGAGACGGCGTCGGCGTGGCGCAGCGCTTCCCGCGCCGCGCTCACCGCGAGATCGGGGCCGTGCCGGTCGGCGACCGAGGTCGAGAGCTGGCCCGTTTTCGCGGCTTCTTCCGGTGTGTACGTTCCCGCGGTCACGGGGCCCGAGACCGGGGTCAGCGATCCGAGGTGGCAGCCGATCCCGGTGAGGTGGAGGTCGTCGAATCTCATCGGCCCTCCCGTTCGCGCCCGGGGCGGGCCCGGACGCCCAGCATGCCGTCTTCGAGTTCGGTGGGCTGTCCAGCGTCCCAGCCCGCTTCGGTGAGCGCGGCCAGCACCGAATCGGTGTCACCGCTGGGAAAGCGGTGGAATCCGGCGAACCGAGGGTTCGCGCCGCCCGGTTCCGCGACGGCCAGGTGCGCCCAGCCGGTCTCGGGGTCCCAGTGCACGAGCAACCGCTGCGAGAACGCGGTGGTGCGGTGCGTGCGGGACAGGCTCCGTGCCGTCGGCTGGGCGGGCACGAACGGTGCCGCGAAGGCCGGCGGTGTGGTGTCTTTCAAGCAGATCTCTCCAAGGCGCCAGCGACGCGCGCATGGGCGCGGCTGACCGTTTGGGGGTGGGAAGACAGCGGGAACCGGATGCCCGGTCCCGCCGAGCGGCCACGTCGTTGAGGCTCGCGGGGACGTGCGGAAAAGTACCGCGACGATCATGGAACTCGACACCGCACCCGCTACTTACAGTGACAGAACCGGTCTGATATGTCTTGACCGTTGTTTAACTTTCCTGAATATAACTCGGATTTCAGCGGAGTGCTCGACTGGTGCACAATGGACAGTTGTTGGCGTCGACTACCCGCCGTAGTGTGACGTCGTTGGTGCGACCGGGTACCGGAGTTCACCGATCGTGGTCACCCGGCGCGGTGCCCGTCGAGGCGGCCGACCGGATCACCATGCCCCGAAGGATGCTCCTACTGAGGGTCGGGTCGTGTATGTCGCCGGAGGCTCCTCTTGGGGCGGTCTGTGTCAGGATCTCGGCTCTCGCGGCGGGCTGCCGCCACCTGCGCGCGTCCCCGAAGGATGCTCCTATAGATGTCATGGGGTGGCCTTCAGCGACTCCGGTGCCGCGAACTTCGCTCTGGTAGGGGGCTTCTGCTGCCTCGGCGGGGATCTTCCTGGTGCCCCGAAGGTGGCTTTCAGGGCATCTAGCGCCCCGAAGGTCACCTTCGGGGCATGCGCGTCGCGATGGTTGGGCGTGCGAGGGGTGGATTTGTGTCGTCTAGCGCCCCGAGGGTGGCTTTCGGGGCGTGCGCAGCCGTGTCCGGACGCCTGCGAGGGCCGGGAAAGTGGCGCTAGTGTCCCCGAGGGTGGCCTTCGGGGACCAAGCGGAGCCCCGCCACCGATCTCGCGGCACCCCGCGACGCGCACCCGCCATCACTGTGACCTTCGGGGCGGTAGACGCCGCGAATTCGACCCTCGCACCGCACTGCCGCCGCCCGCTCCAATCCGCGGCGGGCTTTCGGGTGCCCCGATGGTGGCTTTCGGGGAATCCAGCGCCCTGAAGGTCACTTTCGGGGCAGGCGTGTCGTGGTGGTCGAGCGTGCGAGGGGTGGATGTGCGGCGTTGAGCGCCCCGAAGGTCACTTTCGGGGCATGCGCAGCCCTGTCCGCGCGTGAGCGAGGGCCGTGAAAGTGGCGCTAGGGTCCCCGAAGGTGGCCTTCGGGGACCTACGCCGCCGATCATCGTGCCGCGCACCCGACATCACTGTGACTCTCAGGGCATCTAGCGCCCCGAAGGCCACCTTCGGGGCGTCAGCGGAGACACCGGAACTGCTGTTCATCGAACTGGAGCCGGCCGCGACGCTCGGCGGGAAACGGGTCGCGGTGCGCGCCGTCGACAAGATCGCCGGACCTGGCGGTGGCGCAACACCTACGGCTGGCTGGCGAAGTACCCGATCGACACCGCGACGATGACCGGCTACGTCCGGCCCGTGCTGACCGACGGCGGAATCCGCCGGGACGGGCGCAAGGCCATCGGCAGCGTCTCCGCTCGGCACAGCGCGGCGGCGGCGCGGCGGCTGGTGCGGGACTCCGCCGTGCTCGTCTCGCTGCTGTGGGCCGCCGAGGACCGCGTGTTCCCGATCGAGCACGCGCGCCGGTACGCGGACGCGCTCGGCGCGCAGCCGCGGACGGTCGCCGATTCGTACACCTACCTCGCCGAGGACCAGCCGGAGCGGACCGCCGAAGCACTTCGCGGCCTGCTGACCGAACCGTCCTGAGTGGACGGTGTTCCCAGCGCGCGGACGTTCGTTGACACCGCAGGGGGCCGCTGCTCTACTCGGACGCATGGACGGCACCCCGCTGACCCGCCGCCGCCACGTGGACCTCGCCCGCGTGGCCGGTTGTCGTTGTACCGCTTGATCTTCTTCCTCCGCAGCGCCTGAACCCCGGATCGCGAAAACCGGGGCGGCGAACCATGCCCGAGTAGATCGGAAAGCCCGCCATGACCACGACCGAAAACCCCGTACGCACCGAAGCCGAATGGCTCGAAACCGCGCGCGACGTCGCGGCCAAGCTCGCCGTCGACGCCGTCGAACGCGATCGCGCGAACCAGACACCGCACCGCGAAGTGCAGCTACTGAAGGACTCCGGGCTTGTCACGTTGCTCGGCCCGCCCGAACACGGAGGTGGCGGGCAGAGCTGGGAGACCGCCTACCGCGTCACGCGCGAGGTCGCCCGCGCGGACGGCTCGATCGGCCAGCTGCTCGGCTACCACTACCTGTGGGCGTGGGCGGCGCGGCTGGTGGCCACCGATGCGCAGATCGCCGCGGTCGAAGAGCTGTACACCAGCAACAAGCTGTTCTTCGGCGGCGCGGTCAACCCCCGTGACTCCGACCTGACGATCACCGACGAGGGCGACGAGATCGTCTACAACGGACACAAGTCCTTCTCGACCGGGAGCAAGGTCTCCGACCTGACCGTGCTGGAGGGCGTGCTTTCCGGTACCGAGGACCACATCTTCGCGATCGTTCCGTCCAAACAGGACGGGATCGTGTTCCACGACGACTGGGACAACATCGGCCAGCGGCTCACCGAATCCGGCGGCGTGAGCATCACCGGGGTGCGGGTGCCGTGGGAGAGCGCGGCGGGATACGTCGACAAGGCGTTCCGCCCGCTGACCTACAACACGCTCAACGTGCCCGCCATCCAGCTCGTGTTCACGAACTTCTACCTCGGCATCGCGCAAGGCGCGCTGGAGACCGCGCTGGCCTACACCCGCGACCGGACCAGGCCGTGGCCCTACGGCGGCGACGACAAGGAATCGGCCGCGCAGGAGTGGTACATCCTCGACGCCTACGGCGATCTGCAGGCGAAGCTGTGGGCCGTCGAGGCGCTGACCGACAAGGCGGGCGCGGCGATCTCGGCGGTGCTGCACGCGCCGAGGGAGGACCTCACCCCGGCCGCCCGCGGCGAGATCGCGGTGCTCATCGCCGCGGCCAAGCAACGCGCGATCGACACCGGGCTCGAGATCGGCACGAAGATCTTCGAACTGACCGGTGCCCGCGCCAGCGCGTCGCAGTACGGCTTCGACCGGTTCTGGCGCAACCTGCGGACGCATTCCCTGCACGACCCGGTGGCCTACAAGCGCAGGGAAGTGGGCGCCTACGCGCTCCTGAACGAAATTCCGGAGCCCACCTGGTACACCTGAGCCGCGTCGCTGCTCCGCTATGGTCGGAGGTGAGCCGGAACCGGCCGATACGGACGGAGCAGACGATGAGTGAAACCGAAGACCCGAAACCGGCCAGCACCGAGCCGCCCGCGTTCACGCCGTCGGTTCCGGAAACGGATTACACCGACGGGGGCGTGCCCACCTTCGACTTCGTGAAGGACCGGATCGAGAAGCGGGCCGCCACCGCGGAGGGGTCGACCGAACTGGCCGGGCTCGGCACCGGGCAGGACATGGCCGCGCTGGACAAGAAGATCGCCGATCGCGACGAGGCGGCCAAGGACAAGCTGGCCGAGATCCGCAAGGCCATGCGCGGCGAATGACGCGGTCCGGCCGGGGATGTCGCCATCCCGGCCGGACTTCGCGCGGATCAGGGTTGGTCAGGCCAGCGTCACGCCGTACGAGGACAGCTCGCGGGTGAGCGGGTAGAAGTAGCTGGTGGTGCTGTTGCCGCCGGACAGGGTGCCGAGCCCGGTCGAGCCGTCGTAGGCGGGCCCGCCGGAGTCGCCGTGGTCGGTGTGCGCGCTCGTGCCGAACTCGTGGTTGAGCACGCCGACGTCGAAGTTCACCGACTGGTCGACCGATTTCACCGTGCCGCTGCCGCCACCGGTGGTCGAGCCCTGCTTCTGGATCCGCTCGCCGACGGTGGGCGTGCCCGCCCTGGAGATCACCTGTCCGGTGTTGATCCGGCCGGGGCCGGTGCCGTTCGGGCGGGTCAGCAGGCCGGAGTCGGCGCCGGGGCAGTCGCTGTGCACGATGCGGGCCCCGGTGACGTCGCCGCCGGACCAGGTGCCGCCGAGGTTGGTGCAGTGGCCCGCGGTGAGCAGGTACGGCGTGCTGCCCTTCTTCACGTTGAAGCCGAGCGAGCAGCGGCCGGAGCTGTTCCTGATCGCGTCGCCGTCGGCGATGTACAGCTCCAGCTTGCCGGTTTCGTGCTCGATCCTGGCGCGGTCGCCGAGCCGGTTGGCCGCGGCGGTGACCTTCGCCGCCGTCGCCGGGGTGGCCGCCGAGTAGATCGTCACCACGACCTGGTTGGCGCGGGTGTCGATGCCCCACGCGGTCTGCGGGACGTCGTGCACCTGGTCGAGCGAGTCCTTGGCCGCGGTCAGCGCGGCGAAGCTGTGCGCGACCTTCTTGGCGGTCAGGCCCGCGTCGCGCACGGTCTGCGCCGCGGTGTCGTCGAGGACGTTGACCACGGCCTTGCCCTGGTCGAGGTAGAACCCGCCGGACGAGGCGCCGAGCGTGTTCGTGACCTGGGTGGCCTGGTCGATCGAGTTCTGCTGGAGCTGCGCGAACGCGAGCGGATCGGCCGACGCCGTCTGCGCGCAGACGCCGGTCGTCATCGCCGCGGCCGAGAAGGCGGCGAAGAGGGCGAGGGATTTCCTGGAAGGCATGGTTTCTCCAGAATTCCGGTGGAGCACGGGGTAACACGCACACCTTCGGATCCGGCGAAAACCTTCCGCTACCGACCAAGGTTGTAAACAAACCGACCACTGCCCGGAAAACGGGGCGAACCGGGCGTTCCGGCAACAAAACGGTCTTGGTGGCGACACCTATTTAAAGGGCCGGAATACCCCGGAAGCGTGCCGGGTTTCGGCCCGGACGCGAAGCACCCCCGGCAGTCAACAGGTCTGCCGGGGGTGCTCGGTGTTCAGCGGAGTCGCGTCAGAAGCGCGTTCCAGGCCGAGGGATGGAGGTCCAGGTCTCCTCCGGTTCGGTCCTTGGTGTCCCGCACGCCGATGGCCGTGTCGAGCTTGACCTCGACACAATCGCCTTGCTGGCCGCTGTAGCTCGACGTGCGCCACCTAGGCGGTGGCACCTTGTTTTTCATGCGTCCTCTCGATTCTTCAGTTCTTCCTGAATCAGCTCCCGGGTTTCGTCCGGGCCGTACGCCAGTCGGCGCAGGTCCTTGACCAGGTCTTCCTGGTAGGCGTGGACATCGCTCGGATCCGAGATGAACGCACCGGTGCGATGGTGCTCGATGTGCAGCACGGTCGGCTCGCCGCCCGAGGAATCGTAGAGGGAGAACGGGCCCATGATGCCGTTGTGCCACTCGCCGTCCACCGGAACGACGCGAAGGTCGACGTTCTCGAACCTCGACGCCTTCAGCAGGTAGCGCAACTGGCCGCACATCACGCTCGTGCCGCCGATCCCACCTCGGAGCGCGGGAACGCCGAGGAACGACGTTATCTTGAGTGGAGCTTCGTCGCGCGAGATCGCGTGTTGCCGACCGAGCCGGACGGTCACGAGGTGGTCGATCTCGCTGTCCGTGATCCTTGGCGAGCGTTCGATGATCGCCCTCGCATAAGCCTGTGTTTGCAGCATTCCTGGGACGAACAGCGGTGACCAGTTTGTGAGCCGCACGGCGTTGCGTTCGAGGTTCATCACCCCGGCCAGCTGGCTCGGGATCCCACCGGGGCCGACGGTCAGCCAGTCGCCGCCGTCCGGCGCGCTCGCGACTTCGAGGATCCGGTCGCGTTCTTCGCCCACGATGCCGAGATGCGCCAGGAAAGTCGCGACGGTGACATCGTCCGGTGTCGCTTCGCCGCGCGTCCACCGACCGACCGTCACGTGGCTGTAGCCCATGAGCTTGGCGATGCTGCGCTGCGAGTGCCGCGACTTTTCGAGAACGGCGTTCAACATGTCCGCCAGCGCTCGCGCCCGCGGTGTACTGGCGTTGGTACTACCCATGTACCAAATCATATCGGAACGGCACCATATTCCCGCCAGTACTCGATCGGGTCATTGCGGCCAGCGGTAATACCGGTACATAGTCCAAGTACCACGTGGGACCGGGCCCCGGTGTCCTCAACAGGCGCCGGGGCTCGGTGGCCGCCGCACGAACACGGCACGAAGGGGACGACTGTGGAGAGGACGACCGAGTGGCTCTCGGACGAAGACGTGTTGGAGCGAACGGGTTTCCTGCACCTGATGTTCGCGAACGAGCGGCACTCGCTGGGTGAAGCGCTCGACAACCTGCTCGCCGGTCTCGACGACCTGGTCACGATAACCGAGCGGCACACCTACGAGCACGACCGAGGCCGGAGCGCCTCGGTCGCCCACGCCCGGCGGTTCCGTGATACGACCCTGCACCAGCTCACCGCCGCCTACGAACACCATCCGGACTGCCCGTGGCGATGACGGTCAGCGAAACGCGGCGAGGTTCGCGGTGAGGAACTCGTCGAACGTCCGCGGTGCCCGTCCGGTGAGCTCTTCGACGGTCCCCGTCGTGGTCGCCAAAGTGCGGTCCGCCGCCACGTCGGCCCACAGGGCCACGGCGTCGCGCGCGAACCATTCCGGGAGCCCCTGGCTTCGCAGCCCGGCCACCATGTCTTCGGGGCTCAGTTCCACAGAGGTCACCGGTGTGCCGAGCGCGATGCCGAACCGGTCGGCGATTTCTCGCTGGGTAAGGCTTTCCGGGCCGGTGAGGGCGAAGGTGCGGCTGGTGGGGCCCGCCGCGGTGAGCAGTGCCGCCGCGCACGCGGCGATGTCGTAGCAGTCGACGTAGGGCACCCGGCTGTGCGGGAACGGGCCCTGGACGGTCCCGCTCTCGATCAGCGTCGCCGCGCCGGTGATGAAGTTCTGCATGAACGAGTTCGGTCGCAGGATGCTCCAGCCGACGCCGGAGGACTTCAGGTGACGCTCGATCTCCCAGTGAGCGCCGGTGGAGAGCTTTCCGCCTTCCCTGGCGCCCTGGGCCGAAATCTTCACGATGTGGGAGACGCCCGCGTCGCGCGCGGCGTCGATCACGGCCTTCTGCTGGGCGATCATCGGCTGCTCGCCCTCGACGGGCAGCGCGCCGTTGCCGTTGAGCAGGAGCACGTCGACACCTCGCATGGCGGCGGCGACGGAAGCGGGATCGCCGAAGTCGCCGACGATGAATTCACAGCCGAGCGCCTGTCCCTTGGCCTCATCGCGGACGAACGCGGCGAACGGGGTTCCCGCTTGGTCGAGCTCCCGTACGAGGTGCTTGCCGATCGCGCCGGTCGCTCCGGTCACCAGGATCATGGGCATGCCTTCCGGTACCCGGGCGCCCCGCTAAGATGAGGCGCCCTCGAAATTTAACCTGAGGGTACCTCAGATTGACGGAGTCGACGATGGATCCCACGAAACGGCCACGACGGGCGGACTCGCGCCGCAACTACGAGCGGCTCCTCTCGGTGGCCGACGCCGCGTTCGCCGAACGCGGGACCAGCGCACCGCTGGAGGGGATCGCGCGCGAGTCCGGCGTCGCGATCGGCACGCTCTACGGGCACTTCCCGACCAGGCTCGCCTTGATCGACGCGCTGCTGCACGAACGGAACGAGGCGTTGTTCGCGGAGGGGGAGCGGTTGCGGGCGCAGGAGCCGCCCGGCGAGGCGCTCGAGGCGTGGATCCGCGCGGCGGTGGACCACGCGGCCATCTACCAGGGGCTGGCCGCGTTGCTCGTCGCCGGGATCGACGACAGGGCGTCAGACCTCCACGACGCGTGCCGCCGCATGGAGTCGATCGGCGGGCGGATCGCCGCCGGCGCGAGCGAGGCGGGTGCCGTCCGGCGTGGCGTCACCGCGGCCGATGTGTCCACTGTGATCAGTGCGGTCGCGTGGGTGCGCGAACAGGTTTCCCCCGCGCAGGCCGACCGGCTGCTGGCCACCGCGCTGGCGGGGCTCCGGCAGGCGTCCTGACCGGCTCAGCCGCCCGGTGTGGACAGTTGCAGGAACTCGGGGGTGTTGTCGAGGCGCACCCGCAGGATCGGCACCGCCTTGTTCACCGGGTCGCCCCGGTCGTCGAAGGAGATCATGCCGCTCGCGCCGGGGACGGCGAACCGGTCGTGCAGACGGTTCTTCGCCTGCAGCACGTCTTCGGCGGTCACCTGCGCGGGCGAGACCCGCGGGATGCCGCGAATCGCCCACACCACGGTGAGCACGGCGTCGTGCGCGAGGATCGCGATGCCGTCGTCGAGGCGTTCCTTCGGGAACACGGCTTCGAAGCAGTCCACACAGGACGTTTCGTGGAAGCTCGCGACCGCCGCCGGGTTGAACGCCTTGGGCTCGGCGGTCCACGCCTGCGGATGGGCGAGCCCCGGCGCGATCACGGTGACATTGGCCTGCAGGCCGCGGCGCATCTCCTGACCGGGCGGCCCGACCAGCGCGAGGTCCCCGGTCAGCACGGTGATGTGCCTGTCGAGGCACGGTCGTTGCGCGAGCTGGGCGACGAACGAGACCAAGTGGTCCTCGCGCCCCGCGAAGTACACCACGTCCGGTGCGTTACCGCAGATGTTCGGCATCATCTGCAGGAAGGTGTTCTCGATCCCGGGAAGGCTGGAATCGTAGGCCTCCGTCCTGCCGACGATCCGGTGCGCGTCGTCGACGAACTTCGCGGTGAACCCGTCGGCGAGGGTCTTCGGGTAGAGGTCGCCCGCGTTCTGGTCCTGCACGATCGTCGCCGTCTTCGCCGTCGGCTTCACGAAGTTCGCGGTCGCCATGCCGTAGGTGGCGCTGGTGGGCGAGACCCGCAGGAATCCCGGGATCTCGGAGAACTGCTCCGCGGCGAGGTGGGACGCGACCACCGGGACCTTGTGGTCGGAGAGCTTGCGGATCGCGTCGCGCGCGGTGTCCAGGCTCAGCCCGATCCCGGTGACCCCGACCAGGTGCTCGGACTGGACCCTGCCGAGCAGGTCGTCCACCACCGGCTCCCACTGCTTGAGCTGGCTGCCCGGGTTCGCCAGCAGCAGGCGCACCAGCGGAAGGCTGCCCCAGGACTGAGTGGTGTTCGCGCGGCGCTGTGCGATGTAGGCGCCTTCGAGCTGGTGGCGAACCCATTCCGGGGACAGGATGTCGTGCTCGGTCAGCGTCATCGGGATGAAGACCGCGATGGTGACGTACGGCTTCCCCGACGCCGCCACCGCGTCGTTTTCGGTGTGGATGCGTTGTTCGACGGTGGCCAAGTCGGGGGAGAACACGAAGGAACCGTCGGTCGGTCCCGTGCATTCCGAGTGCTCGCCGCGTTGACGCACCGCGCCGTCGCAGGTGAGCCCCGCTTCGCTGATCCAAGGGGGGACGACGATGATCGCCGCCACCGCCACCACCACCAGCAGCACGCCACCGGAGAGCCACAGCCATTTCGACCAGGTGGGCCGCGGTGGGAGGATCGTGCCGCCCTCGGTTTTCCCCTTCCTGCCGATCATCGGTACCGCTCCGCGCGTTCGTGCAACAGCATCGACCCTCGTCCTCTGCCCTGTGCCAGGTGGTGGAAACTGCTTTCGATGGTGGAGTCCAGCGTCCGGCCAGGATCGCCGAGCGGATCCCGCGAGATCCAGAGCGCGACGACCAGCCAGGCCAAGGTGGTTTCCAGCTCGTCGTCGAACTCGCCGACGAGCCGCTGCACCTGGTCGTACGGGTCGGCGTCCTTGTCCAGCCGGTTCGGTGCCGCCGTGATCACGTCGAGTTCGGCCAGCCACGATTCGGCGGCGGGCACGTCGAACTCGGCGTGCTTGGAGTCGAACGGCCTGCGCAGGTGCACGATCGTCTGGCCGACGTCTTCCAGCGCGAGGTCGTGGTAGCGGGCGGCGACGATCCGCCCGTTCTTCTCGTAGAAGTCCCGGCACCGCGTGTGCACCTCGACCCAGCTCAGCGGGTGGTCGTCGGCGCGGGAAGCCAGCTCCTGCAACAGGATCCGGCGCAGCCACGGGTGCAGCACGTACTGCGGCGACTCGCCCGGTTCGGCGCGCAGCCACAGGTACTCGCCGAGCGACTTGAACAGCGCGCCTTCGCCGACCGGGTTGCGCAGATCGAGTATTTCCTTGTGGAACAGCATTTCCACGTCGATCGCGGCGCTCGCGGTGATCAGGTCCTGCTGGCTCGCCTCGGGGAAGTCCTGCAGCAGGTGGTCGCGGATCTCGGCGAGCAGTGTCGACTCGCCGCCTTCCTGGCCGGGTACCGCGGTCCGCAGCGCACTCCGGAGCAGGGCGGGGTTCGCGGAGTCGTAGCGGTGCGCGACCTGCGCCACCACCTCGGTGATCGCCCCGGGGTGGCCGTCGGTCAGCCGGTGCAGGAACCGGGGGAGCCGGGAGGCGGGGTGGATGTCGTGCCCGGCCGCGACATCCATGGTGTCCTCTTTGGACAACGTGCCCAGTTCGAGCAGGTACCAGGGATGCCAGCGGCTTTCCGGTGACCCCGCGGCCCAGTCATCCTCCACATCGGACGGTTGGCGGGGCGTGGGCCGGTGCAGGCCGTTCGTCCGGTGGCTGGTCGGTCTCGCCGGTTCGCGGTCACCGGTGTGGTGCGGGGTGAGCAGCGTCCAGCTCTCGTTCCAGTCCGGGTTCCAGGTCCGGCTGGTCGCGATCACGGCGAGCGGATCCGCCTCGTCGGGGCAGCGGCGGCGCGCCTCGTCCAGCGCGCGCAGGAACGCCCTGCCGCCCGGCGTGTGCGCGTTGTCCAGCAGCACCATGCTGTTCAGCGTCCGGCGCGCGCGGTTGATCCCGGAGTAATCGCGCCGCAGATCGGCGAGGAAGGCGTCGCAGAAGGTCGCGTCGACGCCCGCGCGGTCCTCCTCGTCGCCCTGCGCGTGCTTGGCGATCTCGATCAGGAAGTCCTCGTGGTTTCCCGCCCCGGAAGGGATCGCCTTGATCTTGCCGACCAGACGGCGGCGGTCGTACCAGCTCAGACCGCGCAGCAGCAGGTCCGTCGCCTCGTTCCAGCCGGGGAGGCTCCGCCCGGAGGCGACTCCGCCCGCGAGCTTGACGACGTCGACGATGGCTTCGCGGTTGTGCTCCAGCGGCTGGTTCTGCGCCAGCAGTTCGCGCAGCTTCCGCAGCGCCGCGCGCCGGTCGGTGATCTCCACCGGTGCGCCGAGCACGAGCATGCAGAGCCAGAGGCGGGGGAAGGCGAGCCTGCCGAACTGCCGCCAGTGCCTGCCGAGGTCGAAGGCGAGGTGGCCGAGAAGTTCCCTCGGCTGAACGTTTTCCCAGTCGTGCCGCTCGAAATCCAGGTGCGCGTGCGGAACGCTTTCGCAGCGGGCGGCCAGTTCGGTGAGCAGCGCGGTCTTGCCGGTGCCCCGTGCGCCGATCGCGACCACGACGGGCAGCGCCCGGTTTTCCCCGCCTGGCCGGGAAAGCAGTTCTTCGACGAGTCCGCCGGTGATGGCGCGCAGACCGGACAGGTGATGCGCATCGATGGGCATCGTCCCCCTTCGTCCGAGCGGCACGTGCCCCCTGCCGCGGCGGTTTCGGTGCGCCAACTATAGACATCCGACCGCCGTCGATGGGCCGCGCGCGGTCTCACGGTGTGCGAAATGGCCGCTAGCGGCCATTTCTTCGCGGCGGTTCCCCTACTGCGTGCTTCCCCGTATGACGGCTGAAGTCGACCGGATCGGCCGCTTGTTTCCCGAAAAATGGTCGACAGGGAGCGAAGAGCTTCGCCCGAGTGGCCGCCGGGTACCGCCGAACGGGTCCGTGTTCCGCCTTTCTCACGCGCTCGACGCGATGAACGCGAAATCGCTGGTGCGGACACTGTCTCAATAGGGAAACGAATTTCCCGGCAGCGCGGCGATCCGATTTTCGCACCCCGTGCCGGATGCCCGGCGGCCCTTGGTGTGCCCCGAACGTCACTTTCGGGGCATCGGGTGCGCGGCGCGGTGGTTCCGGGAGATCACCTCGACTGGTCCCCGAAGGCCACCTTCGGGGAATCCAGCGCCACTTTCTCGGCCCTCGCGAGGGTGCGGGCAGCGCCGGGCATGCCCCGAAGGCCACCTTCGGGGCGCTAGGCGTCGCGAATCGACCCCTCGCACGCTCGGCCACCGCGACGCGCTTGCCCTGAAAGTGACCTTCGGGGAATCCGGCGCCCCGAAGTTCACTTTCGGGGCACCGAGCGGTCTGCCGCGGGCAGAACGCTTCGCCAGGAGCGAAGCGGCCCGCCGCGGGCGAGGGTTACCAGCCTGCGGCGGAGACCACGGCGGTCGCCTTGCGCAGTGACGCGTCGAACGAGTCGGCGGCCGTCGCCGCCTCCGCCGGGTTGTGGCGTTCCAGCACGGCATCGTGCAAGCCGGGCAGGACCTGCGTGCCGTAGCCCGCGTTGATCCCCGGCGCGTAGACCTGGTGCCGGTACCAGGGGCGGCCGGGCAGCCCGGCGTCGGTGAGCAACTGCCGTTCGGTGGCCGAGAACAGCCTGCTGGCAATGCTGTTCCGGATCCCCTCGATCGGGCCGTCGCCGCCGGTCGCGAGCCGGTTGGCCACCCTGTCCTCCGCCGCCTTGGCCGCGCGCTGCCACTGCGCCGCGCGCTCCTTCAGCCCCGAGACGTCCACAGTGGACTGCTGCTTGCCGAACGCGGTCAGGTAGTCGCCGGTTTCGGCGGCGTAGTCGCTGTAGTACATCGGCAGGACGTCCGCGTTCGCCAGGCGCAACGTGGTCAGCCCGACCGTCTGCGCGGTGGCAACGTGGTACTGCCACGTCGGGTCGATGTAGTGGTCCTCCATCCAGAAGTTGTCGCACGAGCAGTGGTAGTTGCCGCTGTCGGTGCTGGACCCGATGTTGGCCGACGGCACGCCGAAGCGGTCGAAGA
Source organism: Amycolatopsis sp. CA-230715 (assembly GCF_018736145.1). Classification (GTDB taxonomy): domain Bacteria; phylum Actinomycetota; class Actinomycetes; order Mycobacteriales; family Pseudonocardiaceae; genus Amycolatopsis. The sequence continues at coordinate 48,069 of NZ_CP059997.1, read as the reverse complement.
ACGCCGTGTAGTCCGAGCCGCTGCCGAGGCGGGAGATCGGCGGGACCTTTCCGCCGTGGTCCGCCACCCACGCGTCGTAGGCGGAGCCCTTCGTGCCCGGCCACGGCACGTCCTTCGTGACCTGGCGGATGGTCCGGTCCAGCGAGGGCGTGCCCGCGGCCCCGAAGTGCTTGCCGCCCGCGCCGTCCATGTTGAGGTAGGTCACCGCGCCCTTGAGCCGGTCACCCATCTGTTCGGCGTACTCGGTGGACCCGAACAGCCCGTACTCCTCGCCGTCCCACGTGGCGAGCGTGATCGACCGTTCGGGGCGCCAGCCGGTCTTGAGCAGCGCGCCGATGCCGCGGCCGATCTGCAGCACCGCCTCGGTGCCGGAGAGGTTGTCGTCGCTGCCGTAGGTCCACGAGTCGCGGTGCGCGCCGACGTAGACGGTCTGGTCGGGCTGGCTGCGGCCCGGCACGGTCGCGGTGACGTCCCACAGCGGCTTCGTCTCGTAGGCGATGTCGAGGTTGACGCGCACCGTGGTCGGCCCAGGGCCGAAGTGGTACGGGAACGGCAGCCCGCCCTGGAAGTTCGCCGGCACCTGCGGCCCGCCGAGCGCCTTGAGCAGCGGTTCCGCCGCCGCGTAGGAGATCGGCGTGGTCGGGATCGGCGCGATGTTCGAATCCTTGGGGTCGATGCGCGGCGCGTCCTTCGTGGACGCCCAGCCCGGCGTCAGCGGATCGCCGCCGTACTGCATCAACTGCTGCACGCTGCCGCGCTGGATGCCGTCGGGGTTGCGCCACGGCCCGCCAGGGTAGACCGCGCCGTTGGTGTTCCCGTCGTCCTTCGGGTCGGAGTAGATGATTACGGCCTTCGCGCCGTGCGCGGCGGCCAGCTTGCTCTTCACCCCGCGGAAGTTCGCGCCGTAGCGGGCGAGCACCACCTTGCCCTCGACGCTGATGCCGCGCTTGTCCAGCTCGGCGAAGTCCGCGGGGGTCGCGTAGTTCGCGTAGACGACCGGCGCGGTGACGTCGCCGGACGGCGACAGCGCGTTGTAGCCGACGACCATGTTCGCGCAGTCCGTCTCGACCGCGAGGCAGGGTTCCTTGGTGGGCAAGGTGATCCGCCGCGGCGAGGTCATCGTGACCTCGATCCGGCGGGGTACCGACTGGTAGACGTAGTAGGTGTGCACCTGCGGCTGGAGCCCGTACGAGCGCAGGTAGTCCACCACCTTCCGCATCCGCTTGTAGTCGCCTGGCGTCGACACGAGGCCGGTCTCGTGGGCGAGGTCGCGGTCGAGCTCACGGGCGACAGCGGGGGAGAGGACGCCGGAGAACGTCTGTTCGGCCGCCCGTTGTGCGGCCGAATGCTTCGGTGTGAATCCGAGAATCGTTTCCGGCGCCGCATCCGCGGGCGCGACACCGAACGAAACCGACAGGGCCACGGCGGCGAGCACCGCTCCGATTCCCTTGGCGCGCATCACGGTTGCTCTTCGAGAAGCCGCTCTTCGATCAGCATTCCCACATTAGACGACGCGAATCGTTGGTACGCAATAGCAACTATGTGTGCACGATTTCCGTCACGATGCGCGCATGGTGAGAAGGGCCCGACTTTGGTCGTCGGCCGCTTGGCCGCATCGCTTGACACGGCAGTGGTCTAGTCCAATTCTGGTCGACACGGCGCCGAGGCCCGGCGCCTCCTCGCCCCCTTTGCTCATGGAGCGCACATGCGTGGGTACAGACCGATCCTGAAACACCTCAGTTCGCTGACCGCCGCCGTCGTCGTCACCGCGGGGCTCGCCGTGGCGGGTGCCGGGCAGGCACACGCGGCCACCGCACTTCCATCGCACGTCTTCGCGCCGTACTTCGAGGCGTGGACCGGCCAGAGCCCGGCGGCGCTCTCGCAGCAGTCGGGCGCGAAGCACCTGACCATGGCCTTCCTGCAGGCCGCGACGAAGGGCTCCTGCACCGCCTACTGGAACGGCGACGCGGGCATGCCGATCGGGCAGGGCACCTTCGGCGCCGACATCGACACCATCCAGGCACGCGGCGGTGACGTCATCCCGTCCTTCGGCGGCTACACCGCGGACAACACCGGCACCGAGATCGCGGACAGCTGCACCAATGTGGACTCGATCGCGTCGGTGTTCGAAAACGTGATCACCACCTACGACATCCCGCGGATCGATCTGGACATCGAGGACAATTCGCTGACGAACACCGCGGGGATCGACCGCCGGAACAAGGCGATCAAGAAGGTGCAGGACTGGGCGGCGTCCACCGGGCGCTCCGTGCAGTTCTCCTACACTCTGCCCACCACGACGCACGGGCCCGCCGATTCCGGGCTCGCCGTGCTGCAAAACGCGGTGTCCAACAACGCGCGCGTGGACGTCGTCAACCTGATGACCTTCGACTACTACGACAACGCCGCGCACAACATGGCCGAGGACACCAAGACCGCGGCCACCGGGCTGGTCTCGCAGCTTGCCGCGCTCTACCCGGGCAAGACCCAGGCGCAGCTGTGGGCGATGGTCGGGGTCACCGAGATGATCGGCATCGACGACTTCGGCCCCGCGGAGACCTTCACCACCGCCGACGGGCCCGTGGTCTACGACTGGGCGGTGTCGAAGGGGATCAACACGCTGTCGTTCTGGGCGTTGCAGCGCGACAACGGCGGCTGCCCCGGCACGAAGGGGTCCGACAGCTGCTCCGGAATCCAGCAGGACACCTGGCAGTTCAGCAAGACCTTCGCCCCGTTCACCGGCGGCGGCAGCCAGCCCGCGGACGACTTTTCGGTCGCGGTGAACCCGGCTTCGGGCGCGGTCGACCCCGGCGGTTCGGTCACGCCCACCGTCGCCACCGCGCTCACCAACGGCGCGGCCCAGCAGGTCACGCTCAGCGTCAGCGGCGCGCCGGAAGGGGTCAGCGCCTCGGTCAGCCCCGCGACGGTCACCGCGGGCGCCAAGGCGACGCTGTCGGTCTCGACCACCGCGGCGGCCCCGCCGGGCACCTACCCGATCACGGTGACCGGCACGGGCTCCTCCGGCGGCAAGAGCGTGACCCGCACGGCCACCTACACGCTCACCGTCAACGGCGCGAACCCCGGCGGCTCGGTCGTCAACGGCGGGCTGGAAACCGGCGCGCTGAGCCCGTGGAGCGGTGAGGCCTCGGTGGTCGCCAGCCCGGCGCATTCCGGCGCGCACGCGCTACAGCTCGCCGCGACCGGTTCGCAGACCGGTGAGGTCCGCCAGAACGTCGCGCTGCAGCCGAACCACGCGTACACGCTCAAAGCCTGGGTGCAGGGCAACTACGCCTACCTCGGGGTGAGCGGCGGCGCCAGCGCGAGCACGTGGACCTCGTCGACCGGCTGGACCCAGCTGAGCGTGCCGTTCACCACCGGCGCCTCGGGCGCGGTGACGGTGTTCGCGCACGGCTGGTACGGCCAGGGCGCGGTCTACGCCGACGACTTCTCCATCACCTGAGCCCTTTTCGGCGCGGGCGCGGTTTCCGGGCGGGGTGCGCACCCCGCCCGGAAACCCGTGTCCGGAGCATGATCCGGTAGGTACCGTGTCGGTATGGGTGTTCAGCGAGTTCCCGGGTACTGCACGCTCTGCAAGTCGCACTGCGGCTCCGTTTCGGTGGTCGACCGCGATCGCCTGCTGGCCGTCGAGCCGCTCGACGGGCACCCGAGCGGCGGCGCGCTGTGCGCGAAGGGCAGGGCGATGCCCGAGCTGGTCGCCAGCCCGAAGCGGCTGCTGCACCCGCTGAAGCGGACGAACCCCAAGGACGCCGCCGATCCCGGCTGGGTGCGGGTGGGCTGGGACGAAGCGCTCGACGAGATCGCGGGCAGGCTCGCGGAGATCCGCGAGGAGAGCGGGCCCGAGTCGGTCGCGTTCGCGGTGACCACGCCGAGCGGCACGCCGATGGTCGACGGCAGCGAGTGGGTCAACCGGTTCGTGCAGTCCTTCGGCAGCCCCAACACCGTGTACGCCACCGAGATCTGCGGCTGGCACAAGAACTTCGCGCACGCGTTCACCTTCGGCAAGGGCATCGGGACGCCGGACTACCGCGCGGCCGAGCTGATCGTGCTGTGGGGCCACAACCCCGCGCGCACCTGGCTCGCCCAGGCCAGCGCGATCGCCGAGGCGCGCCGCGACGGCGCGAAGGTGGTGGTGGTCGACCCGAAGCGCGGCGGGAGCGGGCAGCAGGCCGACCAGTGGCTGCGCATCCGGCCCGGTGCCGACGCGGCGCTCGCGCTCGGGGCGGTCAACCACTTGATCGGCGGCGAGCACTACGACGCGGAGTTCGTCCGGTCCTGGACCAACGGGCCGTTCCTCGTCGACTCCGAGACCGGGGACGTGGTCCGGGAGAACGGCGGATTCCTGGTGTGGGACAACGCTTCCGGGGCACCGCGGCGCTACGACACGAGCCGGGCGCTGAGCGCGCCGCACGACGTCGCGCTGCACGGCCGGTTCCGGCTCGCCGACGGGCGGGCCGTGCGCCCCGCCTTCGATCTGCTCGCCGAGCACGTGGCCGAGTGGACGCCCGCCAAGGTCGCCGAGACCACCTGGATCGAACTCGCCGAGGTCACCGCGTTCTACGCGATGCTGGCGAAGTACCGGCGGGTCGCCTACTACTCGTGGACCGGGGTCGGCCAGCACACCAACGCCACGCAGACCGAGCGGGCGATGAGCGTGCTGTACGCGCTGCTCGGCAGCTACGACCGCGCGGGCGGCATCCGCTGGCTGGACAAGCACCGGCCGAACCCACTGGCGGACTTCGCCGCGCTGCCCGCCGAGGTGCGGGAAAAGGCGTTGGGCAAACAGGAAATGCCGCTCGGCCCGCCCGCGCAGGGGCACGTGACCGCGCGGGACTTCCGCCGCGCCGTGCTGGACGGCGAGCCGTACCGCGTGCGCGCGATGATCGGGTTCGGCGCGAACATGGTGGTGTCGCAGGGATCCGCCGACGAGAACCGCAGGGCGCTGCGCGCGCTGGAGTTCCAGGTGCAGTGCGACCTGTTCGAGAACCCGACCGCGGCGACCGCGGACTTCCTGCTGCCGGTGTGCGCGCCACCGGAGCGAGACGGGTTGATGATCGGCTTCGACAACAGCGCGGACGGCGAGGAACTGGTCCAGCTCCGGCCGCGGATGATCCCGCCCGCCGGTGAGTCCCGTTCGGACTACGACATCGTGACCGGGCTGGCGGCGAGGCTCGGCATGTCGGGGGATTTCTTCGGCGGCGACGTGGACGCGGGCCGGAACCACCAGCTCGCCCCGCTCGGCCTCACCGTCGACGAACTGCGGGCGAACCCCGGCGGGATCAGGGTGCCGATCGACCAGCGCGAGCGGAAGTACGCGACCGAGCTGGCCGACGGCACGGTGACCGGGTTCGGCACCGAATCCCGCCGCGTCGAGCTGTATTCGGGGCTGCTGCGGCGGCACGGGCAGCCCGCGCTGCCCACCTTCGTCGAACCGGACGGGATCGCGCCCGGCGACGCAGCGTTCCCGTACGTGCTGACCACCGCGAAGAACGGCCACTACACGCATTCGTCGCTGCGTTCGCTCGCCTCGCTGCGGCGCCGTTCCCCCGATCCCGGCGTCGACATCAGCCCGGCGCTCGCCGCGCGACGCGGTCTCGCCGAAGGGGACTGGGCGATCGTCCGCACGCCGGACGGGGAAGCGCGGCTGCGCGTGCGGCTCGACGACAGCCTCGACGACAGGGTGGTGATCGCCGAGCACGGCTGGTGGGACGACCAGGCCCCGCTCGCCACGCCCGGCCTCGCCGCGCTGGGACGGCGGACCAGCAACATCAACGCCGCGCTGTCCGACCGCAGGCGCGACCCGATCAGCGGATCGGTGCCGCTGCGGGCGGTCGCCTGCGACCTGGTCAGGGACGCCGAGACCTCGGCGGGCAACTGGGCAGGCTGGCGCGCGTTCGTCGTCACCGGGCGGACCCCGGTGGAAAACGGCGCGTTGTCGCTGACCCTGCGCCCCGCCGACGGCGGCGAGCTGCCCGAGTTCCGGCCTGGCCAGAACGTGACGGTCAGGGCGCCGCGACTGGGCACCCAGCGCGCGTACTCGCTGACGAACGGGACCGGCGACCTCCGCATCGCGGTGAAGAACATCGGCGGCCGCATGTCGGCGCACCTGCACACCGCCGGCGAGGACGTGCTGGAGCTGAAGGCGCCGACCGGCACGTTCACCCCGCCCGTCGGCGGGAACCGCACCGTGCTGTGTATCGGCGGCGGAATCGGGATCACGCCGTTCCTCGGGTACCTGGAAACGCTCGCCGAGGGCAGGCCGGTGCCGCCGCGGGTGCGCGTGGTCTACACCCATCGCGGCGAGGAGGGGGAGACCCCGATCGCGGACCGCCTCGCCGAGCTGGCCGCTGGCCTGCCCGGTGTCGAGCTGGTCCGGCACGTGACCGGCGAGGGCACCGGCCGGTTCACCGTGGACGAGCGGCTCGACGAGTTCCTCGCCACCGGGCCGGTGGTCTACCTGTGCGGGCCCGCGGCGATGATGGCCGAGCTGACCGAGCAGCTCGCCGCGCGCGGGGTCGACCGGTTCGACATCTTCGGCGAGGAGTTCTTCACCGAGGTGGAGGTGCCGGAAACCCTGTCGCCCGCGACCGTGCGGTTCACCCGCTCCGGCAGGGAAATCGTCTGGACGCCCGAGTCCGGCACCCTGCTCGACGCGGCCGAGTCCGCCGGGATCCGGCTCGGCAGCGGCTGCCGCACCGGGGTGTGCGAATCCTGCCGCGTCGAAGTGCGGCGGGGCGAGATCACCCATTTGTCCACAGTGGACACTGTGGCGGGCAGCTGCCTGACCTGCCAGGCCATCCCTCTGTCCGATGTGGACATAGAAGCATAGGCGCGCTCGGCTCGACGGCTCGCTGCTCGGCGCCCTGAAGGTGGCTTTCGGGGCATCTGGCGCCCCGAAAGCCACCTTCAGGGCATCGTCAAGCCGCTCGGCCACCCGCGCCGCACGCCGTCTCTCGACGGCAGGGTGGCTGATGCGGGTCGCGCTGTTCGGCATCGGCTTCATCGCGATCGGCGGCGAGTGGTTCCAGATGTGGCGGTCCGGCAAGTGGAACGGCCTCCAGTCCGCGCTGCAGAACTTCCTGATCGCCGCGGCCAGCATCGTGCTCGCCCACCTGCCCGAGAAGAACCGCGCACCGGAATGAGCCGGGGCGAAATCGATTTCGGTACCGCCGCATTGGTTCCCCGGGAAACCGCCGTTGGTTACCAACGGTGGAACGGGTCCACGGGACCGGCAGTTTCCCACAACGCGCCCGGATACTTTCCTTGCGCATTGAAACTAGTTGATCGGGAGCGCGGGCGCTGATGCTGCCACCTGCCGTTTCCTGTTCTGCCAGCACGTTCACGCGATGGGGCAGGCGTACGGGCGGACTTTCGAACGCGGCGGTAATCCACCGGTAACAGCCCGGCAAGGCGAACAGGCTAGCGAACACCCTCGGTAACGAAATCTCAATGAATATGGCGAGAATTTCAAGGAGCCGCCCATAATCGGCGATAACCCACCTTCGAAGGTGGTACTGTCACCGCAATCCCGGTATAAAGGTCCGCACCAGTCAACTGGTCTGGACCACTGTGGAGGGCTGAACCACATGCCGACAGAACCACCGCGTCCTGTGGTCCGCCCGGTCGGCTCGGCGGAGAAGACCCGTGCTCGCCGCTCTCGTGCGGTGTCGCGCCGTGCCGCCCGGCGAGACACCGCGTCCCTGGAGGAATCATGTACCGGCTCGACTCGGCCCGTGATCACGTGCTCGGGCTCTTCCGCATCGTCGTCGGCTTCCTGTTCGCCTGCCACGGCCTGAAGACCCTGTTCGGGGTCCTCGGCGCGAAGGCGCCCGCGGTGGTCGGCACCTGGCCAGGCTGGTGGGCGGCGCTCATCCAGCTCGTAGGAGGTGCGCTGGTCCTGCTCGGCATCGGGACCAGGGTCGCCGCGCTGATCTGCTCGGGCTCCATGGCCTACGCCTACTTCAGCTCGCACGCGCCCGACGGGTTGCTGCCCATCGGCAACGGCGGCGAGCCCGCCACCCTGTTCTGCTGGGCGTTCCTGCTCATCGCGTTCACCGGGCCTGGCCGCTTCGCGCTCAGCTCGCTGGTGGTCCCGGCGCGGTCGCGGGCCGAGTCGCCGTCGGTGTCCGCGACGCGCACCGAATGAGCGTTTTCGGGGCTGCGTAACGATTATCAGCCCGTCCCTGATGGCACCGAAGTGAATTCCGGGCGACGGGGATCCATCCCGTCGCCCGGTGCCGGTGACCCGTCGCCACCGCAGTAGGCTCGGGCAACATGATCGACCGGGAAACTCCTGCCGTGGTCGCCTTTCTCGGCGGTGGTGTGCTCGCCCTGCTGCTGGCCGTGCCGTACCTCGCCTGGAGCTACCGGCGCCGCGGGGAATTCGGTCTCGGGCACATGGTGCTCGCACTCGGCTGCCTCGTGTACGCGCTGGCCTTGTGGACCTACACGTTGCTGCCGGTCCCCGACACGACGCCGGAGTGGTGCGCGCGGCACGCCACCGAGCCGCAGCTGCGGCCGTTCCAGTTCCTCTCGGACATCCGCGCCGAGGCGACCGGGCCCGGCCTCGGTGCCCTGCTGCGAAACGGTGCGCTGCAACAGGTTGTGCTGAACGTCGCGCTGTTCGTGCCGCTCGGCATGTTCGGCAGGCACCTGTTCCGGCTTCGGCCGCTGGTCGTGGTGGCCGCGGGGTTCGGTATGTCGCTGTTCATCGAATGCACGCAGCTGACCGGGGTCTGGGGCCTCTTCGGCTGCTCGTACCGGTTGTTCGACGTGGACGACCTGCTGGTGAACACCACCGGCGCGGTACTCGGTGTGGTGATGGCACCGGCACTGCGCCTCGTTCCGTGGCAGCGGGTCCGGCTCGCGCCCACCGAACCGCGCCCGGTGACGACGCGGCGGCGGCTGCTCGGCGCCTTCCTCGACGCGCTCTTCGTGACGCTGCTCTCGGGCGTGCTGCTCGCCGGGCGCGCGGTCGTCGCGCTGCTCCGCCACCACCGGGCCGACCCCGATCCGGATCTCGACTGGCTGCTGAGCTACGCGATCCCGGTCGCCGCGCTCCTGCTCTTCGTGCCCTTGGCCGGGCGCGGCGCGACGATGGGGCAGCGGATCGTGCTGCTCGCCCCGGTCGGTCCCGACGGGGAGCCGCCGAGTTCGTGGCGGCTGCTGCTGCGGTTCGCCGGTGGCACCGGCGGGTACTTCACGCTGGTGTCGTGCGGCCTCGACTTCGCCGCCATGGTGTTCGTCCTCGTGAGTCTCGTCCTGCTGTGGCGTCCCCGCGACCACCGCGGGCTGAGCGGGCTGGTCTCGGGGCTGCGGGTGATCGATGCCCGCGCCCGCCGCGTGAAGGAAGCCGAGACCGAAGACGGGGCAATGGCCCGCGGCTGACCGTCAGTTCACGGGAACCTCACGATGTGCTTTCGTTTTCCCGAAGGGACTTCAGCGCGGGGAGGGCGCCTGCCGATGGGAACGGGGACGGTTCCCGCACTGCCCCGGAGGTGGCCATGACCCAGGCGACCGCACGCCCGCAGGACACCCTCGTCCACTCGTACCTCTTCCTCCGCAGGGCCATCGGCGTGATCGGTGTCGCGCTGCCATTCGTGCTCGTGCTCGGGAAGTTCGTCGTCGACGGCGGTGGCCTGCTCAACTCGATCAGCAGCTACTACCACACGGATCTGCGGGACGTCTTCGTCGGCGCCATGGTGGCGACCGGGGTGTTCCTGTTGTCCTACCGGGGTTATGACCGGCTCGACGAGATCACCGGCGACATCGCGGCCGTCGCCGCCATCGGTCTCGCCGTCTGCCCGACCACGCCAGCGGATCCCACCGCCACGGACCGGACGCTCGGCACCCTGCACCTGGTGTTCGCCGGGGTCTTCTTCCTGTCGCTGGCCTTCTTCTGCCTCGTCCTGTTCACCAGGACGGACAAGACCGAACCCACCGAGCGCAAGGCGCAGCGCAACTTCGTCTACGTCGTCACCGGGTGGACGATCGTGGTGTGCCTCGTGCTCATCGCGGTGTGCAGCGCGTTCTTCTCCGCGGAGCTCGCGTCCCTGCACCCGGCGCTGTGGCTGGAGGCGATCGCGATACTGGCCTTCGGGTTCGCCTGGCTGACCAAGGGTGACGCGATCCTGCGCGACCTGCCGCGCGAGTGACCCGGCCAACCGGGTAGGAAACCCTTGCCCGGCACGGGTTTCCTACCCGGCGGGGGAGTCGGCCCCGGTGTCGGCGAGGAACCGCGTCAGCGCTTCGGCGAGACGCTCCGGCTGGTCTTCGGGAATGAGCGTCGCCGAATCGGCGATCTCGACGAGCTTGCCCTGTGGCAGCAGATCGGCGAGCCTGCGGCCGTGCCCGGCTGGCATCATCCGGTCGTCGGCCGCCCAGACGACGAGCGCGGGCCGGTCGAATTCGCACAGGCGCGCGGTCCAGTCGAGCAGTACCGCGCTCCGCGGTGACGAGGTCGCGAACTTGACGAGGTCGCGGAGGATCTCCTTGTCGCGCGTCGCCGGGGCGAACCAGTCGTCGAGCACGTCGCCGGGGATGCCGCGCTTGCTCAGTTCGCCGTACTTGTGGCGGAAGAGCTTCGTGCGGAAGAGCTTGGTCATCAGCCGGGGCCCGCCGGGGACGCGGCAGAGCGCCACCAACGGCCTGGCCGGTTTCGGCGGGAAGTTGTCGAAGGCCTCGCAGGCCACCATGACGAGCCTGCCGACCCGCTCCGCCTTGCCTTCGGAGACCACGAACTGCGGCCCGCCCCAGTCGTTCATGACGAGCGTGACGTCGGTCAGGTCGAGGCGCTCCAGCAGTTCCGCGAGCAGGAGCGCCTGGCCGCGCTGGGAGAGGTCGGCGTCGGCGTGCATCGGCTGCCGGTGGGCGCCGAGCGGCAGTGTCGGCAGCACGCAGCGGTAGCCGGGGAGCAGCGGCACCACCTTGCGCCACTGCGATTCGTTCATCGGGAAGCCGTGCGTGAACACCAGCACGGGGCCGGTGCCGCCGGTGTCGGCGTAGTCGATCGGCCCCGCGGACAGTTCGATCCTGGGCATCGCGTCTCCACTAGATAGATCGTTCTACTGGGGTTAGGCTAGGGTATCGGCAGGACGTTGTCGAGGAGGCGAACACGTGGCAAGCGGGCAGGCCGGGGCGCAGGACACCCGGGCGAGGGTGCTGGAGGCCGCCGGGCAGTTGTTCCGCCGCAAGGGGTACACGGGCACGGGTCTCAAGCAGATCGCCGCCGAGTCGCACGCGCCGTTCGGCTCGATCTACCACTTCTTCCCCGGTGGCAAGGAACAGCTCGCCGACGACGTCATCCGCGTTTCCGGCCCCGAGTACGGGCAGCTGGTGATGTCGTTGCTGGACAGCGTCCCCGATCCGATCGAGGCGCTCGGCTTCGCGTTCCGGATGGCGGCCGAGCAACTCGCCGCCACCGACTACGAGGACGCCTGCCCGATCGCCACCATCGCGCTGGAAGTGGCCAGCACCAACGAAAAGCTGCGCATCGCCACCTCCGACGTCTTCGACGCGTGGATCACCGGGGCGACCGCGTGGTTCGGGCGTTTCGTACCGGACCAGGAGCGGGCGAAGACGTTGGCGTACGCCATGATCAGCATGCTGGAAGGCGCGTTCGTGCTGGCGAGGGCGGCGCGCAGCGGGGAGCCGCTGCTCGCCGCGGGGCGGTCGATCGCGGATCTCGCCCGCGCCGCGATGGACGCGGACTAGGGCCTGTGTCAAAGTGCTTTGCGTGGCGGTGCGGGTAGCGGAACCTCAGGCGGCCCCTCACTCCGGGATCTCCACCTCATGACCGCCAGGTCACCACGGTGGAGCTGTCCTCGCGAGGAACCACCTGAGAACCCGCGGCGGTGCAAGGTGACAGCCCACTCAAGTGGCTACGCCACTTCGATACAGACTCTAGGCCCAGGTCAGCTCAGTTTCACCGTGGGCGTGCGCTGGTCCATCCAGGTCGCGAGGTCGAGGAACCGTTCGAGGCCAGCCCGCTGGAGGTTGGTGATGCCGGAAACCGTTGCCCCGGCGGCGGTCCGCACCTGCTCGCGGTCGTAGAAGTCCAGCACCGCGTGATCACCGGCGATCAGTGCGCGCGCCTGTTGCTGGATCGCGGCGAGGTAGGCCGGGTCGTAGGTGCCCGGGTAGCCGCTCTTCTTCCGGTTCGCCACCGATTCCGGCAGCACGTCGCGGGTCGCGCCGCGCAGGATGCTCTTTTCCCTGCCGTCGTAGGTCTTGAGCGACCACGGCGTGTTGAACACGTACTGCACCAGCCGGTGATCGCAGAAGGGCACGCGGACCTCGAGCCCGACGGCCATGGACATCCGGTCCTTGCGGTCGAGCAGGGTCTGCACCATCCGGGTCAGGTGCAGGTAGCAGACCTCGCGCATCCGGCGTTCGAGCCCGGTCTCGGAGTCCTTGTGCGGTACCTCGCGCAGCGCTTCCCGGTACCGGTCGGCGGTGTAGGCGTCGAGATCGAGCGCGGCGGCGACCTCCGGGGCCAGCAGGCCGCCGCGGTTGATCGGCGAGTTCTGGTTGGCCAGCCAGGGAAACGTCTCGGCTTCGCGCTGCTCGTTGTGGAACCACGGGTAGCCGCCGAACACCTCGTCCGCCGACTCACCCGACAGCGCTACCGTCGACTGGCCGCGGATCGCCTTGAACAGCAGGTACAGCGAGTTGTCCCGGTCGCCGATCCCCGAGGGGATGTCCCGCGCGCCGACCGCGGCGGCCCGCACCGAAGGATCGGCGAGCGCGGCACCGTCGAGCACGATGTCCTCGTGTTCGCAGACGATGTGGTTCGCGACCGCGTGCACGTACGGGGTGTCCTGTGTCGGCGCGACCTCCTCGGCGCGGAAGTTCTCGGCCTGGTTGGGGAAGTCGACGGCGAAGCTGCGCACCACCTCGCCGTGTTCCTGCAACTGCGCCGCGGCGATCGCGGTCATCGCCGACGAGTCGAGCCCGCCGGAGAGCAGCGTGCACCGCGGCACGTCGGCGACCAGCTGTCGCCGGATGATGTCGTCGAGCAGGTCCCGCACGTGCGCCACGGTGGCTTGCCGGTCGTCCCGGTGCTCGCTGACTTCCAGCCGCCAGTAGCGGGTTTCCCGCAGCCCATTGCGGTCCACTGTGGCCAGATGCCCCGGGCGCAGCTCGCGCATGCCGTTCCAGACGGCGTGGCCGGGGGTCTTAACGAACCCGAAGATCTCGCGCAGCCCGTCGAGGCTGACGGTGTGGTCGGCGAGCGGGTTGGCCAGGATCGCCTTGGGCTCGGACCCGAAGAGCACGCCGTCCTCGGTTTCGAAGAAGTAGAACGGTTTGATGCCCATCCGGTCGCGGATCATGACCAGCTTGTCGGCGCGGCCGTCCCAGATCGCGAAGGCGTACATGCCGTTCAGGTGGTCGGCGAGCGCCTCGCCCCACTCCACGTAGCCGCGCAGCACCACCTCGGTATCGGAGTCCGTGGTGCACGTGATCCCGCGACGGCGCAACTCGTCGCGCAGCTCGGTGTAGTTGTAGGCCTCACCGGAATAGACCATCGCCACCGTGCCGTCCGGCGTGTCGACGGTCATCGGCTGGGTGCCGCCCGGCAGGTCGATCACGGCCAGCCTGCGGTGCCCGAGTGCCGCGTGCTCCGCGTACCACGTGCCGGAATCGTCCGGGCCGCGGCACGCCATCGTCGCGGTCATGGCGTCCAGTTCGGACGCCTGCCCGCGCAGGTCGCGGCGGAACGAGACCCAGCCGGTGATGCCACACACGGTAACCTCCTTATCACCACAAGATGTTGCCGATGCTAACTATCAGCCCTCGCGGCAGGCTTCCGCCATACGACAGACGGGTGGTGATCGGGTCGCCGCCGCCGGAGATCGCCCACGGTGGCGGATACCGTGCCAATTCCCCTTTTTCGGGTGCCGTTCCCGCCTTTGGTCCATTGTGGACTGTGCACGGTGGCGCGGAAGTGCCTACGATGGCGGTATCGGACTTCGGGAGGTGGCGTGTTCGGCCTCAGTGTGGAGCATCTGCTGATCCTCCTGGTAGCGGCGTTGTTCATCCTCGGCCCCGAACGGCTGCCCGAAGCCACGCGGTGGCTCGCGCAGGCCGTGCGCAAGGTGCGCGAGTTCGCCGCCGGTGCGCGCGAGGAGGTCCGCGCCGGGATCGGTCCGGAACTGGACGAGCTGCGCAAACCGCTGGAAGATCTGCGGTCGCTGCGCGACTTCGACCCGAAGACGGCACTGGACCGGTACCTGACCGCCGACGCCCCCGCCGCGCCTGCCGGGTCGGTCCGAAGTGGACGGTCACCGGTCGACCCGGACGCCACCTGACCCTCGTCGCGGTTCGGGCAACGAGCGGGCGGTCGAACACTTCAGGCGGCTGGCTCGGCCGGCGCTTTCGCCGCGGCGCGCTGCCGCCGTGCGAGCACCGCCGAGCGGACGACGCCGAGGGCGATGAGCGCGCCGGCCGCGGTGAGCAGCCCGTCGAGCACCGGTTCGACCTCGCCCGGCCCCCTGCTGTCGAACTGACCCCGCGGATCGAAGACCACCGGCACGTGATCGTGCACGTGGACGTTCCAGCCGCCATAGGGGGCGCCCCGCAGCGGCGTGCCGTCGAGGGTGGCCACCGCGAAGCCGTGGGTGTGTGAACAGGAACTGCACCCGGTGTCGCGGGAAGCGAACGCGGGCGGGTCGAGCACGATCTGCGTGATCACCGCCTCCGTGGTCTCTCCGCGCAGCGACAACACCAGCGACTGCACGAAGAATGGGCCCGCGAGCAGGAGGAACACGCCGTAGAAGGCGGTGCCGAAGACACCGAGCAGGGCGGGCGTGCCGGCACGGCCGACCACGAACGCGAGTGCGAGGAGCAGCCCGGCCGAGCCCCACAGCCACGGGGCGCCGGAACCGAGGTGCGCGGTTTCCCGGTACAGCCCGACTCCCGCGAGCGCCAGCACGACCGCGGTCAGCGCGAACGTCCCCGGCCAGCCGCCACGGCCGAAGAACCGGTTCGGGCCGGTGGCGTCCGGAGCCGCGGGAATCCGGGCGAGCACGCGGTGGGTGATCGGGAGCCGGATCGCGGTCACCCCGGTTTCCGCGTCGGTGACCGGTTCGACCCTGCCCCGGACGAGTTCCAGCACCCGCCTGCCGAGCGGCCACAGCGCTGCCAGCGCCACGACACCGCCGAACACCAGTTGTCCCACCGCGGGCGTGCCGGGCGCGCGCGGATCCTTGCCGGGCGCGGTGATCATCAGCGCGGTACCGAAGAGCACCACCAGCGCGCTGAGCACCGAAACCGGGCCGCTGAGCACGCGCCACCGCTGCGAGGGGTGCAGCCGCCCGACGAGATTCACCTGGTCGGCATCGGCATTCGTCATGTTCGCTACCACTTTCACCACAAAACCGTTCCCGCGCACACCGCTCGCGCGATCGCACTATACGGTCACGGTGATTTCCCTGCCAACGGGTGCCGGAAATTCCGGTCGATTACGGCAACCTGATCGCATTCGGCCTGGAGTGTCCGTTAACGGGCGAATACGGCCGTCCTGGAATGGGAAGCCCGATTCGATTCCCCCGACGATTCCCGCCGACGCGGTCAGGGGGCACGGACCGGCACCCGGCCGTCCTCCGCCGCGGCGACCTCGGCGAACGCCCGCAGCAGTGCGGGCAACGTGATCGCGCTGCTCTTCGTCGCGGGCGACAGCGGGCTGTTCTTCCTGTTGCCGCTGCGACCGCAGAACGGCCTCGGTGTAAGCCCGCTGGTCGGCGCCGCGCTCCACGAAGTCCTCGAGCGCGACGCGGGCTCCGCCTCCGGCGCCATCCAGACCCTCATGCAGGTCGGTGTCGCCTTCGGGGTCGCCGTGATCGGACCGTGCACGCGGAGGGCGTGCTCGCCCCGGCCGACCGGCGGAACCGTGCACGCCGCCCA
The DNA here is from genome assembly GCF_018736145.1 of Amycolatopsis sp. CA-230715. GTDB lineage: Bacteria > Actinomycetota > Actinomycetes > Mycobacteriales > Pseudonocardiaceae > Amycolatopsis. Next base: position 32,148 of record NZ_CP059997.1, on the reverse strand, counting down.
GCCCATCCGGTCTTTGTCCACTTTGGACATAGCAGGATGCCGGTCAGTCGACGCAGGGGACACCGCCGCCGTCGACGGTGCCGCCCTGCGGCGGTGGCGGCGGTGCGGGTGGGCTCGAGGGTGCGCCGGGCGGGCTGTCCGCGCCGTGCGGTCCGAGCGCGGCGGGGAGCGCGAAGCCGGTGCCGAGCGTGATCCGCACGTGGCCTCGGGGCAGGTGCGTGTCCTGGCTGACCGGGAGGCCGCCGAGCAGTTTCGCGGCCGAGGACGCGTCGTCTGTCGCGCCGGTCCCGTAGGCGACCGAAGACGTGGTACTGGCGAGGTTGCGCAGGTCGCCGGTGCGGAACCCGAAGGGCGCGAGCGCCTGCGCCACGGTTGCCGCGAGGCCGTTCTTCCCGGTCGCGTTGCGCACGTCGATCGTCGAGGACGCCCGCACCGACGGGGACGGCGGGGCGGGCGCGGTCATGCCGAACGCGGTGCGCACCGCGGCCCGCACCTGCGCCACGTCGACCTTGTTGACCTCCTGGCCGTTGACCTTCTCGAAGCCCTGGACGGGCAGCGTGGAGAACTCGAGGTTGCCGCCGGTCAGGTTCCGCGCCTGCTGGGCGAAGGACAGGATGTCCCAGCCCGCCGACACCACGACGTCCTTGCGCGCGGTGTCGATGAGGTCCTGCAGCTTGCCGAGATCGGTGAACGTGCCCGCGTCGCGCAGCTTGTGCGTGACCGAGGCGAGGAACGCCTGCTGCCGGTGCGTGCGGTCGAGATCGCCGTTGTCGAGACCGTGCCGCTGCCGCACGAACGACAACGCCTGCGAGCCGTTCAGCGTCTGGCGGCCAGCGGGGAAGTTCGCGCCGGAGTAGTCGTCGTGCACGGGGTGGTTCAGGCACACCTCGACGCCGCCGAGCGCCGTCGCGAGGTCGTAGAACCCGGCGAGGTTGACCTCGGCGAACCGGTCGATCGGCACGTCGAGGAAGTCGCGGACGGTGTCCAGCGTTTCCTTCCGGCCCGCTTCGCGGCCCTTCGTCTCGAGTTCGGCGCCGGAGACGCCCTGTTTCGCGAGCCCTTGTTCGGCGTAGTACTTCGCCAGCCCGTAGGCCTCTTTGATCTTGGCGTGGGTGTAGCCGGGGATGCTCTTCACCGTGACGTAGTCGTCGCGCGGGATGGACACCGCGCTCGCCCTGCCGCCGCCGGCGGGGAGGTGGATCAGGATCAGCGTGTTCGTGTTGTAGCCGCCTTCGGTGCCGTCCCCGGCGTGCAACTGGTCGAGGATCTCCTTCGGCAGCTGGTTGCCGTCCTGGTCCTTCCGGGAGTCGAGCCCGATCAGCAGGATGTTCAGCGCGCCGTCCGCCGACCTCGGGCCGCCGGGGTCCAGCGCGTCCGAGGTGTGCAGGCCGGTCAGCAGGCTCGTCATCATCGTCGACGCGATCCCGGTGCCGACGAGCACCAGCAGGGACACCAGTCCGACGGCGACGCGGGCCGCCGTCCTCGTCCGGCGGCGCGCCGGTGGCCTGTTCGGTTCGCGGTGCACATCGACCTCCATGACCCGGCAGCGGCCGCTTTCCGGTGGCAGAGGCCGTTTCGGTGGTAGACGCGCGGCGCCGCGCCGGGTTGATCATGGGACGCGGTGAGACCGGCCACAGGGACTGTTCAGCCGGTGAGCGCGTGGACGGTGGCGTACCCGAGCAGCGCGGCGCCGAGGCACGCGACGACCGTGGTGACGACGTTCATCGCGGCGTAGAAGTAGGCCTTCCGCTCCACCAGCCGCAGCGTCTCGTAGCTGAACGTGCTGTACGTGGTGAGCGCGCCGCAGAACCCGGTGCCGAGCAACGCGGACAGCGGTGCCGGTACCGCGAGGCCCGCACCGGCCAGCCCGCCGAGGAGCAGGCACCCGATCAGGTTGACGCTGAAGGTCCCCCACGGGAACAGGCTGTCGTGGCGGCTCTGCACGGCGCGGTCGGTGAGGTACCGCAGCGGGGCGCCGATCATCGCGCCCGCGAAGACGATCGCGACGGTCACGAGCGCGCTCCTTCCCGGTGGCGCACGGCTTCCCGCCCGCTCGTCACCGTCCTGGTGAGCCAGACCCCGCCGATGACCGCGAACATCGCGCACAGCAGCGTTCCCGCAAGGTAGCCGAAGGCGACGCCGATGCTGCCCGGCGTCAGCAGCCCGCGGGTTTCCACGGCATAGGTGGAAAAAGTGGTGAAACCGCCGAGGAATCCGACGCCGAGGAACGGGCGCACGAGGTAGTGCGCCGAGAAGGTCTCGGTGATCAGGACCATCAGGACGCCGATCAGGAAGCAGCCCGCGACATTGGTGAGGAAGGTGGCCACCGGGAATTCACCTGGCCCTGCGGGGAGCAGTTCGGCGAGACCGTAGCGGGAGATCGCGCCGAGCCCGCCGCCGATCGCGATCACGAGCAGGACGACGCCGTGCGATCGCGCCAGTTCTCGCCGCTGCGCCGGGACCCGCAGATCGATATCCGGGTCGACGAGTTCACCTGATTCGTTCTCGCCGCTCACACGTACCTCCTACTTGAGTCCAAGACGATACTGGTCAAGCAGGGACCGTTGGCGGCGCGAGGTGCTGCGGTTCTTCCGGTTTCCCGGAGCGGCGAGCCCCACCGCCGCGTCGCCCCGAGTGTAGCCGAGGCGGTTTCCCGGTGCGGCACACCGGTCCGAACCGGACGGTACGGTCCACAGTGGAGAGTCAGGTCACGCGCGAGACCCGGTAGGCGACCCCGCCCTCGACCAGGTACCCCGATCCCACGCAGACGAGGTCGTTCAACCACGCGTAGCGCTCGTCCCCGGTCTCGAAGAGCGGAGTGGTCCGGAAGTAGTACCTGGCGGGGTCGACCCGGTGCCGTTCGCGGGGATCGGCGAGTTCGGCTCGCACTTCGGGCGGGGTCCGCCAGCGGCCGCCGTAGGTCATGTGCACGAGTGCGCCGTCGTGGGTGCGCAAGGTCAGCCGGACATCGAGCCCCATCGTGCCGTCCGGGCGGAACAGTGCCCAGTCGCCGCCGGTCGCGAGCACTTCGCCGCGCAGGTCGCGGCCGCGGAAGGAACCGCCCGCGGCGCCGAAGAGCACACGCTTGCCGCACGGCCCGCCGCCGAGGTCCAGTGGCGGGTGGAGATCCACGACGAGATCGAAGAAGTGTTCCGTGGTGAGGTCGCCGATCGCCTTCACCCGCGCGTCCGCGGTCATGCGGCTGCGCCCGTTTCCCCGAAGAGCGTCCGGCGGACCGCGTCCGTGGAGACGCCCGACTGGGCGCACAGTTCGGCCAGATCGAAGAAGAACCGTTCGTGCGCGATCAGGTTCTCGCGGAACGAGAACTGGACGAATACCGGCAGCTCGGCCGTCCTGCCGCGGGGGAGCACGCCGAACCGGTCGCCGGTCATGGTCAGCCGCGCGGTTCCCCAGCACACCAAGGTGTTCTCGCCCGCCGCGTGCCCGGTCAAAACGACGTGATAGTCCGGAAAGGAGCGGAAGAACCGGGTCAATGCCTTCTCGTTCTCGGCCAGTCCCCGCGCCTCGGTTCCGAAGGCGGGGGTTTCCAGCACCATGTCGCGGTGGAAGAGCCGCATGGCCGCGGGCAGGTCCTGCTCGCTCTTCGCGGTGGCGAGCGCCTGTGCCAGTTCGATCATTCTCCGAGGGTTCACGAGAAAAACAATACGGTCGATCGTATGTATAAACAACCCGCCGAGCGCCCGTTCGGCGGATCGAAGGCCATACCTCTGCACAGGCGGGTACCCGGCCCGATATCGTCGCTGGCGATGATGACTCAGCCGCGCCGCCCAGTACTGACGGGTCTCCCCGGTCCGGTTCCGGCGAATTCGCCGGGCTGGGCTGGCCGGAAGGTCCGGTTGCGCGAGGTCCTGCCGGTCGACCACCGGACGCTGACCGGCTTCGACCGCGACGCGGCGCGCGAGGAAACGCCGCAGGTGGGCGGATATCGCCACTGGGCAGCGCACCGCTCGGGCGCCGGGGATTCGGGCGACACCCGTCAGTTCGCGATCGAGACGCTGCGCGGCGGCCGGATGCTGGTCGGGTCGTTGTGCGTCACCGAAGCGGACCATTCCGCCGACGTGTTCAGCTACGGCGTCGGGATCGGGGCGCGGCACCGGCGGTGCGGGTACGCGGGCGACGCCATCATCGTCCTGCTCTCGTTCATGTTCGCCCAGCGCCGCTACCGCAAGTGCGAGGTGAGCATCTACGGCGGGAACCTCGCGTCGCTGTCGCTGCACGGCGGGCTCGGCTTCCGGGAGGAAGGCCGCCTCCGCGACACCGAGCTGGCGCTCGGTGGCATCAAGTACGTGGTGAGGATGGGCATCACGGCCTACGAGTTCGCCGAACTCCACCCGAACCTCACCCCGGACGGCCCGCCGGAGCGATCGCGGCGCGGCAGGCATTCGCGCGCCACTCGCGGCCGCCACTGGAACTCCGAGCGCGTGCGATAACCAGGGGCGCGGCGGCGGGATCTTTGCCAGGATGGCCGCCATGTCCCGTGGCATCACGCTGATCCGCTCGTCCACCCTGTCCGACGTCGCCGAGTACGCCTACGCCGCCACGGCCCCCGCCGACGCGCGGCTGATCTTCCTCGCCGGGTCCTGCCCGTTGAACGAGGACGGATCCACCGCCGCGATCGGGGACTACGCCGGCCAGGCCGCGAAGGCCGTGGAGAACCTGCGGATCGCGTTGTCCGAGGCCGGTGCCGAACTGCCCGACGTGATCAGCACGAGGGTCCTCGTCGCGTCGACCCGCCAAGCAGACCTGGTGGCCGCCTGGGAAGTGGTCAGGGACGCCTTCGGCGACCACGACGTGCCGAGCACGCTGCTGGGCGTCACCGTGCTCGGCTACGACGATCAGCTCGTGGAAATCGAGGCCGTGGCCGCCGTTCTCGACTCCTGAGGGCGCGGTACCGGATCGTCCAGCCGAGCAGCACCCCGAGCACGGCCAGTTCGACGACCGTGGACAGCCCCGCCGTCACCGCCGGCGGCAGCACGAAGATCAGCACCACCCGCACCAGCGACTCGCCGAGCAGGCCGCAGCCCCACACCAGCGTCTGCACCGTGTGGGCCCGCTTGTCGTCCGTCGCGGCCTCGCCGTGCAGCCTGCGCGCCAGGTACCAGGTCGCGGGCCTGCCGACCGCGCAGCCGACCAGGAACACCAGCCCGGCGAGCCCGCTGGTCGCCGGGTCGCGCAGGAGGAGCACGCGCTCGTCCTCGGCGAGGTAGGCGATCGCGAGCATCAGCCCGTACGAACCGAGCATGAACGCCGACAGCACTTCGGCTTCGCGCCGGACCACCATCGTTCCCGTCAGCCAGGCCGCGGCCACCACCGTCGCCACGACCAGTGCCGGGCGGGTCGCCACCCCGGCGAGCAGCGAGCCGTAGTAGGCCAGCGGGGCGAGCCCGAGGTCGAAGCCGAGCCGGATCAGCCGGGTCACCACGTCACCGGCAGCGCGTGCAGGCCGAAGATCTCCGATGAGTACTTGAAGGGCAACGCTTCGGCGTCGACAGCGAGGCGGAGCCCGGGGATCCGCTCGAACAACGCGCGGTAGGCGATCTCCAGCTCGGCGCGCGCCAGATCGGCGCCGACGCAGCGGTGCGCGCCGTGCCCGAAGGCGAGGTGCCGCGGGGTGGCGCGGTACGGGTCGAATTCGTCTCCGCGGTCGAACGCCCGCTCGTCGCGGTCGGCGGTGGCGCCGAGCACGACCACGCCGTCACCCGCCCGGATCAGTTCGCCGCCGATCTCCAGATCGGCCGCCGCGACCCTGGTCAGCACCGGTTCGCCGATCGAGTGGTACCGCAGCAGTTCCTCGACCACCGCGGGCCAGCCGAGGTCGCCTTCGCGCAGCGCGGCCAGCACGTCCGGCCGCTGCAGCAGCGTGACCACGCCGAGCCCGATCATGCTCGCGCTCGTTTCGTGCCCGGCGATGAGCACGATCGTGGCCAGGGAAGCCACTTCGGCACGGGTCGCCGGTCCGGCCAGCAGCCTGCTGATCAGGTCGTCGCCCGGATCCGCGGCCTTCGCTTCGACGAGGTCCACGAGGGAAGCGCGCAGCTCCATCAGCGCCGCGCCCTGGCTCGCCGCCGGTTCGTCGAGATCGGTCGCGATCCGGGTCCGCGACTGGAAGAACTCGTGATCGGAGTACGGCACGCCGAGCAGGGCGCAGATCATCAGCGACGGGACCGGCAGCGCGAAGTCGCGCACCAGGTCGCGCGGTCCGCCCTCGGCGAGCATGCCGTCGAGCAGTGTGTCCACAATGGAGTGCAGCCGGGTGCGCTTCGCCCTGACCGCCCGGAGGGTGAACTCCGGGGTGAGCAGGCGCCGGAACGCGCCGTGCTCGGCGCCGTCCATGTCGATCAGCACCCGCCGCACCGCGGACTCCCTGGCCGCGGGATGCCCCGGCGCGGTGGAGTCGGCGCTGATCCTCGGGTCGGCGAGCACCTCGCGCGCTTCCGCCTGCCTGGTCACCAGCCACGTCGTCCGGCCGGCCGCCGACCCGATTTTGGCCAGCGGCGCCCGTGCCCGCAGCTCGGCGTATTCGGACGGCGGTGCGTGCGGGCAGCTGCGCCGCACCGGGAAACCCTCGAAAGTCGTCACGCCGCAGACGCTACGAAGCAGTGGGGGTGCCGCGGGACCACTCCAGGGTGGAGATCGGGGTGGAGCCGACCGACCGTCCACTGAGGACTGTGAGTGGAGACCGCTGCGCTGTCCATTGTAGACGTCTTGCGTGGGGCGTGGCCGCCGGTATCGTCGGGCGCATGCCGTTTCCCGATGAGCTGGCTCCGGTCGAGGTGGTCGGCTACCGCCAGGACTGGCCGCTGGAGTTCGAACGGGTGGCCGGGATGCTCACCGCCGCGCTCGGGGACCTCCCGGTCGCGATCGACCACGTCGGTTCGACGTCGGTGCGCGGCCTCGCCGCGAAGGACTGCATCGACGTGCAGGTCAGGGTGCGTTCGATCGACGAAGCGCGCGCGGACGCGCTGTTCTCCGCGATCGGCTTCCGGTGCCGTCCCGAGCCGTGGAACCGGGTCGAGGTGTCCGGCGGGATCCAGTGCGCCAAGCTCGTCTTCGCGCCACCCGCCGGAGCCCGCAGGTGCAACGTCCACCTCCGGGAGAGCGGCGGCCCGAACGCGCGCTTCGCGTTGCTGTTCCGCGATTACCTGCGCGCCGAGGAATCCGTGCGCGGGGCGTGGGGCGCGTTCAAGCAGCGGCTGGCCGCGAGCGCGCCGGACCTGGCGGACTACGGGCAGATCAAGGCCCGCGCCACCGAGGTGCTGATGGCCGGTGCCGAGCGCTGGGCGGCCGACACCGGGTGGACGGTGCCCTGACGGGACGACACATCGGATGTCTTGACCGGTGTTCCGCTGACCGGTCATCGCCAACCCGGCCTTTTCCCGTGCCTGCAAAGAAGCTCTTTGTGAGTCTTGATCGCCGATACCCCGCCTGGTAGGTGTGATAGGTATAGACATCAGATGACCGGAGGGTCCGATGCGGGACGAAGGCCGGATCAGTCGTCGCACTCTGCTCACCGCCGCGGGCTTCGCCGCCGGGCTCACCGCGCTACCCGCCGCTGCTCGTGCCACCGGCCGCATTCCTTACCTGGCAACGGGTTCCTCGCTGACCGCGCATCCCGTCGCGCCGTGGTTCGCGGCGGCCAAGTTCGGCGTCTTCATCCACTGGGGCGCCTACGCCGTGCCCGCGTGGGGCGACGCGAGGCACAGCGCCGAATGGTACTCGTACGCGATGAACGTCGCGGATCCCGCCAGGGGCACCGGCACGCGCGAACACCACCTCCTGACCTACGGCCGCGACGCGGACTACGACGCGTTCCTGCCGCGGTTCACCGCGCGCCGGTACGACCCGCGTGACTGGGTCCGGTTGTTCCAGGAGGCGGGCGCCCGCTACTTCGTCCTCACCGCGAAGCACCACGACGGGTTCCAGCTCTTCGGAAACGCGGTGTCGGACCGCAATTCGGTGGTGCTCGGCCCGCGCCGCGACCTCGTCGGGGAGCTCTTCTCCGCGGCCGAGCACACCGGCCTGAAGCGCTGCCTCTACTACTCCCTCGGCGAGTTCTACAACCCCGCGCTGGGCACTCCGCCGAGAAACCCTTACACCGGCGTGGAAATCCCGTACACGGGTTATCGCCCGGTCGCCGACTACGTGACCGGTTACGAGCACGCGCACCTGAAAACGCTCATCGACCGCTACGACCCGGACCTGCTCTGGGCGGACGGCCAGGGGTACCACGAGTTCGGCGGCGGCCCGATCTTCCGGCCGCGGGTGTGGGACTGGCGCAGCGACGAAATCCTCGCCTACTTCTACAACCAGGCGGCCAACCGCCCGCGCCCCAAGGACGTAGTGGCGAACGACCGGTTCGAAGCCTCGCACGCCGACTACGTGACGGTCGAGGGCGACAAGGCGTACGTGCCGCGCCCCGCGCCGTGGGAGGCGTGCCTGACCATGGGAAGTTCTTGGGGCTACAGCGAAAACGAGGATCCGGCGAAGATCAAGCCCTCGGCGCGCCTGCTCGCGCTCCTGGTCGACATCGTCAGCAAGAACGGCAACCTGCTGCTGAACATCGGCCCGCGCGCCGACGGCACGATCCCCGGCTGGATGCGCCGCCGCCTGACCGACATCGGCGCGTGGCTGCGGGTGAACGGCCGCGCCGTCTACGGATCCGTCCCGTGGCTGCGGTACGGCGACGGGGAACTGCGCTACACGCGGACGCGCGACGCGTTCCACGTCATCGCGCCGTCGTGGCCGGGACGCTGCCTCGCGCTCCCCGGCGACCTTCCGATCGGCGCGGGGTCCCGCGTGCGCCTGCTCGGCGGGCACGGTGCGCCGCTGCCGTGGGCGAGGACGTCCGGCGGGATCGTCGTCGACCTGCCGCGCCTGCCCGGTGGGGTGCGCGAGGAGTTCCCGGTCGTGCTCGCCGTCACGGCTCGCTGACGTGGTTCCCGTCCGGCGGGGGAACGGGGGAAGGGGCCTGGTCGGAGAGCCGGACGTGGGGGTCGAGTTCGACGCCGCCCGCGCGGAGCGTGTCGTCGAGGATCCGCCAGATCCAGTGGGAGAGCAGACCCGCGAGGTCGGTGAGTTCGATCTGCCGCGGGTTTTCCAGCCAGCGGGCGGTGGTGGATTCGACGAACCCGACGATGCCGAAGGCGAGGGCGTCCGCGATCCGGGAGTCCAGCTCGAAGATCGTCAGATAGTGCTCGAACAGCACGGTGAGCTGCCGCGCGATGGTCGTCTTGACGTCGGTGACCGCGTCGCGGCCGTCGCGCCTGCCCGCATGGGAGTGCCGGGTCAGGTAGCGGTAGAGGTTGCCGTGCCCGGCGAGCCAGCCGGTGTGCGCGCCGACCGCCGTGGTGATCATCTGCATCGGGGTCGAGGTCAGCTCCCACAGCGGGGTGAGCTCGGCGGTGATCAGCTCCGCGGCGCGGTCGGCGATGGTGCGCTGCAGATCGGCGGTGTCGTCGAAGTGCTTGTACAGCCGCGTGCGCACGACGCCCGCTTCGTCGGCGATCTGCTCGGTGGTCACCTCGGGGCCGTGCTCAGCGATCGCGCGCAAGGCCGCGTCGACGAACTCGCGGCGGCGGCGTTCGCGCTGCCCCGCCCACCGTGCCGCGCGGCCGTCCGGACGGCGCGGGCTGCCTGAGGGCGTCATCACGGGAAGTGTATCGGCAGCCGGGTAACGGGTACACTGCTGTGCTCGTTACTCTAGGTCTTGCCGTGTCACGGAAAGTGTTCCCTTGTTTCCGGTGGGCCGGGGTGACCGGAACCGAGTGCCGATCCTGGAGTTCGCGATGTGGGATGCCGTCGAGGACGGTTCACCGGAGACCGTGCTGCTCGACGCCGTCCGCGCCGGGGATCTCGGCGCCTGGGACGTGCTGTTCCGCAGGCACTCCGACGCGCTTCGCCGGGTGGCCGCGGGCTGGTTCAGCCAGCAGGCCGATCGCGAGGACCTGATGGCGGAGTCGTTCGCCCGCGTGCTGGACGCTGTGCTCGGCGGTGGCGGTCCGCGGGAAAGCCTCCGGCCGTACCTGGTGGTCACGATGCGGAACCTGGCGGCGAACTGGAGTCGCGGCAGGCGGCGGGTCGAGCTGTACGGCGAGGTCCCGGAACCTCGCGCGGGGGTCGCCGGGGGAGAGGAGCTCGTGCTCCAGCGCTGGAACGAGCAGCTGGCGTGGGCGGCCTACTGCGCGCTGCCGGGGCGCTGGCGGACCGTGCTGTGGCGGACCGTCGCCGAGGGGGATTCGCCGCGGGAAGTGGCGCCGCTGCTGGGAATTTCGCCGAACGGGGTCGCCGTGCTCGCGCTCCGGGCGCGGGAGGGGCTCCGCCAGGCGTACCTGCAGGCGCAGGTGCCGCCCGCGGCGACGACCGGGTGCCTGGAACCGCGGCGGAGGATGGGGTCGTGGGCGCGTGGTGCGGTGCCGCGGCGGCAGGCCGGGCTGATCGCCGCGCACATCGCGGCGTGCGGGTCCTGCTGGACGGTCGCGACCAGGCTGGCCGAGGCCAACCGCGAGCTGCCACCGGTGCCCTGTTCGGTCACCGCGCGCCGTGCCGGGAGCGGGATGGCACCAGCCCCTTGACGCGATCTGTGACTCGGGTCACATCTCGCCCGTCGTGGCTCGCCACTCCTGCGCTAGGTGTTACCTTAGGTAACAGTAAATCCTGGTAACAGGAACAGGTCTACGTCTCCAGGGAGCATTCCATGGCCGGCACCGACACCCAGATCTCGGTGGACGCCGAGCGGTCCGACCGCGACGTGATGGCGCGGAGGCTGCTGGATTCGTCGGAGACGCTGTCGTACGACCCCGTCGAGGAAGTCGACTGGGAGACGCCGCTCGACACCGGCGACCACGGCGCGAGCCCGGAGTGGAGCACGCTGTACGGCACGTCCTACTGGGGCGACATGACACTGGACCAGCAGCGCGAGCTGACCCGCCAGGAAGCCGCTTCGGTGGCGAGCACGGGCATCTGGTTCGAGATGATCCTGCAGCAGATGGTGCTGCGCGACTTCTACGCGAAGGACCCGACCGATCCCGCCTTCCAGTGGGCGCTGACCGAGATCGCCGACGAGTGCCGGCACTCCATCATGTTCGCCCGCGGCGCCGCGAAGCTGCGCGCGCCCGCCTACCGCCCGCGCCGCGTGGTCGTCGAACTCGGCCGCGTGTTCAAGACGGTGGCCTTCGGCGAAGCGGCCTACGCGGCGATCCTCGTCGCCGAAGAGGTCCTCGACGTGATGCAGCGGGACTGGATGCGGGACGAGCGGGTGGCCCCGTTCGTGCGGACCATCAACAACATCCACGTCGTCGAAGAGTCGCGGCACATGAAGTTCGCCCGCGAAGAGACCAGGGAACGGCTCGCGGGCGCGGGCTGGTTCCGCAAGCAGATCAACGCGCTCGTGGTGTCCATCGCGTCCTACGCGATCGTCACCAGCATGGTGAACAAGAGCGTGTACGCCAACGCCGGTCTCGACACTAAGCGCGCGGTCCGCGAGGCGAAGCGGAACGAGCACCACAAGTCGATGCTGCGGTCGAGCTGCGCGGGCTTGATGGAGTTCCTCGACTCGGTCGGGCTGCTCACCAAGGCCTCGTCCCGCATTTACAAGCGCGCCAACCTGATCTGAGCACCGATGGCGTTCGCGATCACCCAAACCTGTTGCAACGACGCGTCCTGCGTCGCGGTCTGCCCGGTCAACTGCATCCACCCCACGCCGGACGAGCCGGATTTCGGCACCGCCGAGATGCTCTACGTCGACCCGGCCGCCTGCATCGACTGCGGCGCCTGCGCGGACGCCTGCCCCGTCGACGCGATCTTCCCGGTGGACGAGCTGACCGGGCAGCTCAAGGCGTACGAGGGGATCAACGCCGGGTACTACGAGGATCGCGAGCCCGCGCGCGCCGAAGTGGCGCCGAACTTCCACGCGTGGGACCCGCCGGTGTTCACCCGCGTCATCCCCAGCGACCTCGCGCCGCTGGACATCGCGGTGGTGGGCACCGGTCCCGCCGGGATGTACGCGGTGAAGGACCTGTTGCTGCACACCAACGCGAACGTCACCCTCATCGACCGCTTGCCGGTCGCCGGTGGCCTGGTCCGCTACGGCGTGGCGCCCGATCACCCGTCCACCAAGAAGATCGGCGAGACGTTCGCGCGCTTCCACCACCACCCGAGGATGCGGATGCGCCTCGGCGTGGAGATCGGCACGGACCTGACCGCGGACGAACTGGCGGCGCGCCACGACGCCGTGATCTACGCCGTCGGCGCTTCGTCGGCGCGGCGGCTCGGCATCCCCGGTGAGGACCTGCCCGGCAGCCTCGCCGCCACCGCCGTGGTGGCCTGGTACAACGGCCATCCCGATGTCGCGGCGGACGCGATCGACCTGTCCGCCGAACGCGTCGTGCTGGTGGGCAACGGAAACGTGGCGCTCGACGTAGCCAGGATCCTGACCGCCGACCCGGATTCCTTGGCGGACACGGAAATCGCGCCGCACGCGCTGGCCAGGCTGCGGTCGAGCAAGGTCCGCGAGGTCGTCGTGCTCGGGCGCCGCGGGCCGGAATCCGCCGCCTACACCAGCCCGGAACTGCTCGCGCTCACCGCGCGGGACGGCGTCGAACTGGTGGTGGACGCGCACGACGGGGCGCGGGCCGAGGACGCGGGCGGCAAGGCGGAGCTGCTCCGCGACGTGCGGCACGAAACCGTCGACTGGTCCGCGCCGCCCGCGCACGGGTCGCGGCGCATCGTGCTCCGGTTCCACTCCTCGCCGCTGGAAGTCCTCGGCGAAACCCAGGTTCGCGGGCTCCGCGTCAGCGGTGCGGACGGGGACACCGAGATCGCGGCGGGGCAGGTCGTCAGCGCGGTCGGCTACCGCGGCACCCCGCTGCCCGGCCTTCCGTTCGACGAAAAGACCGGCACCATCCCGAATTCCGGCGGCCGCGTCGACGGGCGGCAGGGAACCTACGTCGTCGGCTGGATCAAGCGCGGGCCCTCCGGGGGGATCGGCACGAACCAGGCGTGCGCGGAAGAGACCGTCGGAACACTGCTCGACGACGCGGTCGCGGGCCTGCTGCCCACGCCGAGCCGGAAACGCTCCGGCCTCGGGTCCGTCGTCCGGCGCCTGCGCGGGCGGAGCTAGCGGGACGGTCAGTTCCCGCGACGGCGGAGGGTCAGCGCCGCCCAGGTGGTGGTCGTGTCGCGGTGCGTCTGGGTGCCCCACGCGGTGGCGATCTCCTCGACGACGAACCGGCCCTCGGTGATTTCCGGGGTCAGCGGTTCGCCGGTCGCGGTGCCCGCTTCCGTGCGCTGGACGAGCACGCGCAGGCTCGGCGGGCTCGTGGCGCGGGCCAGTTCGACGGACCGCAGCGTCGCGCCGCCGCGCCGCGCGTCGGCGACCAGTTCCTCGACCAGTTTCGTGGCCGCGCGCACGTCTCCCGGCGAGGCTCCGGCGAGCACGGTCCTGACCGCGGTGCGGACCGCGGAGGAGGCGAACCGGCCCGACAGGCTGGCGGACGCGGTCACGGACGAAGTGCCGGCGGTGCTCGAAACAGGTGCCATGGCGGCCTCGCTCCGGGTCGATGGGGGAACCAGCTTCGAAACCGTCTGTACCCGCGCGAGCACCCACCGAAACAGGGCCATCCGGGTTGCGCTGCCGGTTTTTCACTCACAGTTGACCGAGTTGGGTGTATCCACTGCTGCGGATGCGCGTGTCGCGAGAGCAGATTTCGTTATGCCGCACGCGAATTCGCCGACCGCGGCCGGTTCGGGCCTCCGCCGTCCGGTAGCTCGCGGTGACGAACCGCGGCTCCGGTCCGATACGTTGTGCGCGACCGGCGCGGAGCGGGGGAGGTGAGGACGGCGGGCGCGGATGAGCTGACCTGTTTCGTCGGCAGGACGTCCTTGGTGGCCGAGGCCGCGGTCGCGGTCGCGGAGCACCGGCTGGTGACGCTGACCGGGTTCGGCGGCGTCGGCAAGACGCGGCTGGCCTCCCGGGTGTGCCACCTGGCCGCGCCGCGGTTCGCCGGGGGAGCCGTGGTGGCGGAACTGGCCGGGGTGCGGGACGCGGCGCTGGTGCCGATGGCGGTCGCGGGCGCGCTGGGGCTGCGCGGCCTGTCCGGGCGTACCGCGGTCGAGGTGGTGCTCGACCACCTCCGCGAGCGGGAAGTCCTGCTCCTGTTCGACAATTGTGAGCACCTCCTCGACGCCTGCGCGGCGTTCGCGAGCGATGTGCTGGGCGCCGCCCCGAAGGTCCGGGTGCTGGCCACGAGCAGGCAGGCGCTCGGCTGTGCGGGCGAGCGGGTGCTTCCGGTTCCGCCACTCGATCTGCCACCCGACGGGGAGGAGACCTTCGCGGCGGTCGCCCGGTGCGATTCCGTGCTGCTGTTCGCCGACCGGGCGCAGGCGGTGCGCCCGTCGTTCCGGGTGACCGAGGAGAACTGCGCCGACGTGGCCGCGCTCGTGCGCAGGCTCGAAGGGGTGCCGCTGGCGATCGAACTGGCCGCGGCGAGGATCAGGTCGCTCTCGCCGGCGCAGCTCGTCGCCAAGCTGGACCGCCAGCTTCCGGTGCTCACCAAGGGCCCGAGGACGGCGCCGGAGCGGCAGCGCACGCTGCGCGCCGCGATCGACTGGAGCCACGAGCTGTGCACGGATGCCGAACGGCTGGTGTGGACGAGGGCCTCGGTGTTCGCCGCGCCGTTCACCCTCGACGCGGCCACCGCGGTGTGCGCGGGGGACGGGGTCGCGGAAGGCGGCGTCCGCGGTGTGCTCGAAGGGTTGCTGGACAAGTCGGTGCTGACCCGCCACGACGATCCGGCCGGTGCGCGGTACGGGATGCTGGAAACGCTGCAGGAGTACGGCCAGGAGCGGCTGGCGCGCACGGGACGGCTCGAGCGGGTCGCGGTCGCGCATCGCGACTGGTACCGGCGGGTCACCGAGCGGTTCCGCGCCGAATGGCTGGGTTCCCGGCAGCACCACTGGCTGGACCAGTTGCCGCGCGACCTGCCCGACATCTGGGTGGCGCTGGCCCACTGCGTGCGCACCGAGGGGGAAGCGGGCGTCGCGATCCGGATGCTGGACGGGATCCGGCCGTACTGGACCGTTTTCGGCCACATGAACGAGACGCGGATGTTCGTCGGGCGCGCGCTGGCGGCACTGGATCCCGCCGAACCGGAGTACCGGGCCGGGATGTGGATCGAAGGGTTCCTCGCCGGGGTGCGCGGGGACATCGGCCTCGCGACGAGCAGGCTCACCGCGGCGGCGGCGATGGCGGCCGAAGCCGGTGACGAACTGCTCGAAGCCGATATCGCCTTCAGCGCCGGGATCGGGTTGTTCCTCGCCGACCACAGTGCCGCCGCGAGCCCGCTGCTGGACGAGTCGCTGACCGCCTACCGCGCGCACGAGTTCACCGAAGGCGTGCTGAACGCCTTGTGCTACGGCGGTTTCGCGCACGGTTTCGCGGGCGACCAGGACACCGCGAGCACCCTGCTGGAGGAATGCGTCACCCGGTGCGCCGAGGCGGGGGAGAGCTACTTCCGGTCGTGGGCCACCTGCGCCCGCGCCTATCTCGCGCTCGAAGCGGGTGACCCGGCCGGTGCCGAGCGGCACGGCAAGCAGACGCTGGGGATGAGCGCGGGCACCGGCGCCTGGTTCGTCACCGCCGCCACCATCCACCTGCTGGCCTGGACCGCGGCGACGCGCGGCAGGTACGAACGGGCGGTCACCCTGTTCGGCGCGGCCGACGTGGTCTGGGCGAGGATCGACCTGCAGGCGCGTTCGTTCCCCATCTGGTCCGCCCGGCTCGAACGGTACGAGACGCTCACCAAGGAGGCGCTCGGCGACGCCAGCTACGACCTCGCCTACGCGCGCGGGCACGCGATGCCGTTGGACGCGGTGGTCGACTACGCGGTCTCGGATTCTTCGCCTGCCGCCACGGCGGGGCTGACCCGACGCCAGCACGAGGTCGCCGCGCTCGTCGCGCAGGGGCTGACCAACCGGGACATCGCCGCCAGGCTCGGCATCGCGGTCCGCACGGTGGACACCCACGTCGAGCACATCCTCGTCAAGCTCGGTGCGGCGAACCGGGTCCAGATCGCCGCGCGGATCGCCGAGGAAAACTGTTTCTGAAATGAGCATTTTTCGGTGGCGGGTGCGTGAAATGCGATCTTCAGGAAACCTTCAGCGGATATCGCCGGAAATGCCCCTACGCTCGAAGGCATGCCCTTCAACGGAATGTCATCACCACGTACCCGGCGCGTCCGCGGGCTCCCGGTGCTGGCCGTCGCCGCCGCTCTCCTGGCGGCCGCCTGCGGTGCGCCGGGCCCCGCGGCGCCGCCCGCCGCGGGACCCGTCGGAAACCCCGGCGACCGGCCCAACATCGTGTACGTCCTCACCGACGACCTGGCGACCAATCTGCTGCCGTACCTGCCGCACGTCCAGGCACTGGCCAAGGCCGGTGCGTCGTTCGGCAACTACACCGTGACCGACTCGCTGTGCTGCCCGTCGCGGTCCTCGATCCTGTCCGGGAAGTTCCCGCACGACACCGGCGTGTTCACCAACAGCGGTTCCGACGGCGGGTTCACCGCGTTCCACGACAAGGGTGGCGAGAAGGACACCGTCGCCACTTCGCTGCAGCAGGCCGGATATCGCACGGCGATGATGGGGAAGTACCTCAACGGCTACCAGCCGGGAATGAAGCTGGACGGGCAGGAGAACTACGTCCCACCCGGCTGGAACGAATGGGATGTCGCGGGCAACGGCTACCCCCAGTACGACTACGACCTCAACGAAAACCACAAGGTCGTGCACTACGGCTCGAAGCCCCAGGATTACCTGAACAGCGTGCTCACCGGGAAGGCGACCGGGTTCATCAATTCCTCGGCGCAGGCCCGCGCCCCGTTCTTCCTCGAACTCGCGAGCTTCACCCCGCACAGTCCGTACACGCCTGCCCCGCAGGACACCGACCTTTTCCCCGGGCTGAAGGCGCCGCGAACCCCGGCGTACGACAAGGTTCCCGCGAACGCGCCGCCGTGGCTGGCTGCCCAGCCGCCACTGTCCGAAAACGAGCAGCAGCGCATCGACGAAAGCTTCCGCAAGCGAGCGCAGGCCGTGCAGTCCGTCGACCGGATGATCGGCGCGCTGCAGGACACGCTGACCAAGGCCGGGGTGGCCGACCACACCTACCTCGTGTTCACTTCGGACAACGGCTACCACATGGGGGAGTACCGCCTCGGCCCCGGTAAGCAAACCGCGTTCGACACCGACGTCCGCGTGCCGCTGATCGCCGCGGGACCCGGGATCCCCGCTGGCCGGACGGTGGCCGAACCGGCGGAGAACATCGACCTGCGGCCCACCTTCGCCGAGCTGGCCGCCGCGGGCACGCCGTCCGATGTGGACGGACGCAGCCTCGCCCCGCTGCTGCGAGGACAACCCGCCCCCGACTGGCGGACCGCGGCGCTGGTCGAGCACCACGGACCGAACACCGCGCCCGACGACCCGGACCGGCAGGGCAAGAAGAACGGCAACCCGCCCACCTACAACGCACTGCGGACCGCCGCCTACACCTATGTCGAATACGTCGACGGCGGCAAGGAGTACTACGACCGCCGTACCGATCCGGACCAGTTGGACAACCGCGTCGGCAGGCTACCGGCCGAAACCCTCGCGAAACTGCACGACGCCCTGCGCGCCATGACCGAGTGCCACGGCCGGGACGCGTGCTGGGCGGCCTCGCACGCCGCGCCGTGAACCCCGTAGGGTCCGGTTGAACGCGCAGCGCCCCCGGCAGCTCTGCCGGGGGCGCTGCGCGTTCAAATGCCTCAGATGGCGCACTGCGCGTTCACCAGCGCGGTGGAGATGTCCTCGGAACCCTTGCCCGGCTTCAGGTTGTACTCGTTGCCCGCGATGACGGTCTGCTGCTTCCCGTCGTCACTGGTCAGCCACGTGGTGTTGTAGCCGAGCACGCCGCCGCTGTGCGTCCAGGCCTGCTTGCCGCACGGCAGCTTCATGGTGCCGATCCCGAGCCCGTAGCCCACGTCGGGCTTGCCGGTGGGCACGGTGGTCTTCAGCTCCTGCTGTTGCCGCGGCTGCAGCAGCTGCCCGGTCACCAGCGCCCGCTCGAAGGTCGCGAGGTCGTCCATTGTGGACACGATCGCGCCCGCGGCGCCGACGATCTGCACGTTGGATGCGGTGACGTCCTTCAGCGGGCCGAGCACCGGGATGAAGTAGCCGCGCAGGAAGGTGCCGTGCAGCTGGGGATCGGCCGGGAAGGTGGTGCCGTGCAGGCCGAGCCGCTCGATGACGCGGGTGGTGATCTCGGCGCCGGGCGCGTTGCCGGTGACCGCCTGGATGACCATTCCGGCGAGCACGAAGTTCGTGTTGGAGTAAGCCCATTTCTCGCCGGGCTTACCGGTCGGCGGGTGCGCGAGGCCCGCGTCCACGAGTGCCTGCGGCGCCCACGCCTTGTTCGCGTCGGTGAGCCAGGAGTTCTGGATGCCGGGGTCGGAGAGGTAGTCGAACAGGCCCGAGGTCTGGTGGAGCAGCTCGCGGACGGTGATCTTGGTGCCGTCGTAGCCGTTGCCGTGGATCGCGCCGGGCAGCCACTTGGCGACCGGGTCGTCGAGGGACAGCTTGCCCTCGCCCTCCAGCTGCAGGAGCACGACGGCGGTGAACGCCTTGGTGTTGCTGCCGATCCGCACCTGGGCCTTCGGGTCGGCGGGCACCGCCTTGCCCGTGTCGCCCAGCCCCGCCTTGGCGTACTGGGTGTCGTCGCCGTTGCGGACGAGGCCGATCACGCCGGGAAACCCTTCCCTGGTCCCGAGATCGGCCCCGGCCTGGAGGATCTGGACCGGCGTCTGACCGGCCGGAGTGCTCGCCGCCACGGCCGGGGCCGCGGCCACGGCGGCGACGGCCGCGGTCGTGGCGAGTACGGTCCTGCCTGAGAACTTCATCGACGCTCCTGTGGTCGCGGGAGGGCATGGCACCCTCCAGCCGCCGCGTGAAGCTAACAGCAGCCGATGAAACGTGAATGACACACCACACGCGAAACTGGGGAATCATGTCCGAACTGAACGCGCGCGCCACCTGGCCGCTGATCCACGCCGAACGCGCCGCACTGGCCGCCGATCTCGCGGAGCTGACCGGCGAGCAGTGGGAGACGCCGTCCCTGTGCGCCGGATTGTCCGTGCGCGAAGTGCTCGCCCACCTCACCGCGGCGGCGAGTCTCACGCCGGTGCGGTGGCTGGCGGGGGTGCTCCGCTGCCGGTTCGACTTCGACCGGCAGGTGGCCATGCGGCTGGCTGAGCACCTCGGCGACACCGGGGCCGAGACGCTGGAACGGTTCCGCCGCGTCGTCACGAGCACGACGAAGCCACCGCTCCCGGTCATCGCGATGCTCGGCGAATCGATCGTGCACGGCGAGGACATCCGCCGCCCGCTGGGTATCCGCCGCGAGCACCCGATCGCCACGGTCACGGCGGTCGCCGAGCACTACTCGCGCTCCGATCAGGTCGTGCTCGCCAAGGGGCGGATCGGCGGCCTCCGGCTGGTGGCGACCGACGGTCCGTTCGCCACCGGGGCCGGTGCGCTCGTGTCCGGGTCCACGCTCACGCTGACGATGGCGATGACCGGGCGCGGAACCTATTGCGACGAACTCGACGGCGAAGGGGTGGCCGTGCTGCGCGGCCGCGCGACCTGACGGCGCACCGCGTCGGCGATTCCGTCACGAATTCCTTTCGTCGCTGGGCCGGTGAGCATTCTCGCCGGACGGTGGTGGAGTACCTCGCCGATCCGTCGCGGTTGGACACCGTGCTGGGGCAGCTCGAAACCGTGCGGAAGAGCGTGCCGGGCAACGAATGGCTGAACGTCCCTTGTGGACAGTGAGGAGCCGGTGGTGGACGGGTTGGCGAGGTTTCCGCTCGACGGCGGGGGTTCGGTCGTCGTCGAGGTCGAAGCGCCGGTCGGGACGTCTCGGGTGTCCCGCCGCGAGGATCTCGTCGAAGAAGCCAGGATTTTGTTCGAGAAGGCGTTCTCGGCCGTGCGAGACGCGGCGGCGTCCGCGCTCGGCCAGTTCCAGTCGATGGCCAGGACTCCCGACGAGGTCGAGATCAAGTTCGGCGTGAAGCTCAGCGCGGAGGCGGGCGCGGTGATCGCGAAGACTGGGCTGGAGGGGCAGTTCGAGATCAAGCTCAAGTGGAAAAAAGATCACCAGGACACCGCATCCTGAGTGGGCACTCACTCGTTCCCCTGGTACGGCCACTCGTTTGTGTACGAACCTGTACACAGGAGTTACCAGCTGGTAACTTGCCTTCGGGTCAGCGCCGCGAACCGCCTCACGAGCTCATTGGGGAGCCCGATGTTCACCAACGCCATCCGCGCACTGGCGGCCGCGGCCGCCGCCGCTCTCGTCCTCGCCGGTGCGCCCGCGGCCGCGGCAGTGCCCGCGCGCTCGGCCGATCCGTTCTACAGCTACACCGGCGACGAGCCGTTGTCGTCGTTCGCGCCGGGGACGGTGCTGAAGACCCGGTCGCTGCCGTACCACGTGGCCGGGATCCCCACGCCGCTGCGCGCGATCCAGTTGCTGTACCGCACGACCGACGCGCAGGGCCGTCCGTCCGCGAACGTCACTTCGGTGGTGCGCAGCCTCACCGGCGACAGCCGCAAAGCTGTGTCGTACCAATCGTTCTACGACTCGCTGGACCCCGAACACGGGCCGTCGCGGGCGATCGCGGGCAACCTCAGCCTCGGCGGCGCCATCGCCAACGCGGAATCGCTGTTCCTCGTTCCGCTCCTCGCGCAGGGGTACAGCGTGCTGCTGCCCGACACCGAGGGGCAGGCGGCGAACTTCGCGGCGGGGCCCGAGTACGGCACCAACACCCTCGACTCGATCCGCGCCGCGACGGCGTCCACCGACACCGGGCTCGGCGCGGACACGAAGTTCGGCCTGCTCGGCTATTCCGGCGGCGCCATCGCGACCGGCTGGGCCGCGGCGCTCGCCCCGGACTACGCGCCCGAGGTCAACCGGAACCTGGTGGGCTTCGCCGAGGGCGGCGTCCTGGTCGCCCCCGCGCACAACCTCAAGTACGTCGGGGGAAGCCTGGGCTGGGCGGGCATCATGCCGATGGCGGTGATCGGCGTCGCCCGCTCCTACGGCATCGATTTCACGAAGTACCTCAACGACTACGGCCGCCAACTGGTCGAGAAGCTGAAGAACGCGTCGATCGTCAACGTGCTCGGCCAGTACCCCGGACTGACCTGGAAGCAGGTCGTGAAGCCCGAGTACGCCGACCCGAACTCGGTGCCGGAGTTCGTCGACGCGGTCAACAGGATCAACATCGGTCAGGCGGCCACGCCGACCGCACCCGGATTCATCGGCCAGGGCAACGGCGGTGTCCTGGAAGGCACCTTCGCCAACCCGCCCGGCGTGGGGACCGGCGACGGTGTGATGGTCGCGGGTGACGTGCGGGCGCTGGCGCGGCAGTACTGCGCCGACGGCAACAAGTCCATCAAGTACACCCAGTACGACCTGCTCAGCCATGTCGGCGCGACCGTGCCGTGGGTGCCCACCGCGCTCGGCTGGCTCGGCGACCGGTTCGCGGGCAAGTCGGCGCCGTCCGACTGCGGCCGGATCCCAGCCGGCAACTCGCTGGCGCCGGAGAAGCCGGTACCGGCTTCCTGAGCCGCGGCGGCCGCGACCGGTCCGGCCGGTCGCGGCCGCTTCACGCCTGCCGTGCGCGGATCCCGTCGAGCAGGTAGGTGGTGCGGCGGTCGTAGTCCTCGCGCTTCGGGTGGGCTCCGTGCTTGAGAGCGAGCGCGTTGTCGATGACGAGCGCGTAGAGGTCGTCCGCGGTGAACTCGGGCCGCAGCGCGCCGGCGGCACGGCCCGCCGCGACGAGTTCGTCGTTGGCCTCGCTCGCGGTGTGGCAGAGGTCCATCAGCTGCGACGAGTGGGGGAACTGCTGAAGCAGCACGTCATTGGTGGCGGGCCTGCGGTACTGGAGATCGCGGATCGCGGTGAGGTAGTACGCCATCTGCTCCCCGGCGTCCTCGATGGACCTGGTGCGGTCGATGATGCGGAGCAGTTCGGCCGCGACGATCTCTTCGATGACGGCCTCGATCAGCCCGATCCGGCCGCCGAACCGGTTGAAGATGGTGGCTTTGCTGACTTTCGCCGCCTCGGCGACCTCTTCCAGCGGTACCGCGAGACCCCGGTTCCGGAAGAGGCCGATCGCCGCGCGGCGGATCTGCTCGGTGTTGCGCGCGGCGTCGGCTCGGAGCCGGCGACCCGGCGACTTCGCCTCGGTCAAGATCGTTCACCGCCCTTCGCAGGCAAGTTGACTCATCGGGTCAGTTTACCTACAGTCGGCATCAGCGCGAACTTGACCAAGGTGGTCAACTTATTGCCGTCCACTCGGCTGAGGCGCGAAACCAGGAAAGGACACCAGCATGATCGTGGTCACCGGTGCCACCGGCGCGCTCAACGGCGCGACCGTCGAGCACCTGCTCGAGCGAGTCCCGGCCGAGCAACTCGGGGTCAGCGTGCGCGATGTCGCCAAGGCGCGGCACTTCGCCGACCGCGGTGTGCGCGTGCGCCGCGGTTCCTACGAGGATCCGGCCGCCCTGCGCGAGTCGTTCGAGGGTGCCGAGCAGGTGCTCCTGGTGTCCGGCAACGACCCGGCGGCCGATGTGGCCGGCCTGCACCGCACCGCGATCGAAGCCGCCGTCGCCGCCGGTGCCCAGCGGATCCTTTACACCAGCGCGCTCGGCACCGCCATGGACAGCCCGTATCCGCCGCTGGCCATCCACGCCGCCACCGAAGCGGTCCTCGCCGATTCGGGCGTCGCCTGGACTTCGCTGCGCAACGGTCTGTTCGGCAGTCTCGACCAGTTGCTCGGCCCGTGGCGGCAGACCGGAGTGATCGCCGAACCGGCGGACGGTCCGATCCCGTGGATCGATCGCGCCGACGCGGCCGAAGCCGCCGCCGTCATTCTCGCCGGAGACCGCACCTTCGACGGCCCCGTGACGCTCACCCCGCGCGACGCCGTCACCTTGGACGATTTCGCCCGGTTCGCCTCGGAGCTGACCGGCCGCACCGTCGAGCGCGTCGTCGTGGACGACGAGGAGTGGGTCGCGGACCGGGTCGAGACCGGTGTCCCGGAGCCCGCGGCCCGGTTCACGCTCAGCCTGTTCCAAGCCGCTCGCACGGGCTACTTCGCGGAAACCGATCCAATGCTGGCCGAGCTTCTCGGCCGCGAACCGCGCAGCGCCGCCGAACAGTTCGCGGCCACCATCGCCGCCTGAAGCGCTCGCGCCGGGAGAAGACGCCCTAGGCGTTGCGCTCGGCGAGCAGTTCCAGGCCGCCGGGCCCGAGCCGCAGCACCGACGGGACCAGTTCCGTGGTTTCGTACGGCGAGCCGAGCACCTGCTCCCGTACGGTGCTCGCCAAGCCGGAATCCGTTGTGGTGACGACCATTTCGTCCGGGCAGGGCAGCCCGACGAGCAGGTCGCCCGTGCCGAGGTGCGGAGACAGCTGGGCGTACAGGTCGGGCAGGGCGATCGCGGAGGCCGCCAGCAGGTTCTCCCGCACGACCGAGACCAGCACGTCCTCGCCGGAGCGGCGGACCTCGAACTTGAGCCCGCGCGCGAGGCAGCCGTACCCGACGCCGAACAGGTCCTCGATCGGCGGCGAGCCCATCTCTTCGTGCTGGCTCCGCGTGATGTGGTGCATCCCGATCTTGCCCTGTGGAGTCCGCTCGACGACCGCGAGCGCGACCGACAACCGGCCTGGCACGAGCGGCAGATGCGGGAGTGCGTCGAGGAGCCCGGCGCTCGGCGAGGACGCGCTCCACAGCACGGGCAGTACTTCTTCGTGCTTTTCCCCTTGCCGGGCCTCGTGGGCTTGGGTCATCGCCGAACGCGCTTCGGCGAACGCGCGCTCCCATTCACCGGGGCCCGGCCGGGGGAAGCTGTAGGTGCATTCGGCCTTCTTGAAGTGCTTGGCGATGAACTTCCGGTCGGCCGCGGAGGGCTGCCATTCGCTGTACACCGCCGAAACCGCGGACGCGCGCACCTTGTGCTGCCGCCGGATGCCAGCCCACGCTTGCCGCACGGCGTCATCGGCCTGCGTCGGCGCACCGGCCAGCAGCGGTTCGTCGAAACCGTCGAGCCGGAAGGCGACGAGGTTCTGGGTGACGTCGTCGTTCACGGCATTTCCTTGGGGGAGAAGGATCTCGGCACGCCGATTGTCTACCACACCCGGTGCACCCGGCGTCGCGACTTCGCGCCGTTTTACCAGCGATTGCGGCCGAATGCGGGCGAACGCGGGGTGTAGCGGTACTTCCGGTACGCCGTCGGAAGCGGACCGAGTACTGCTTCGGGTGTCAGTGAGAATCCGAAGTGCCGTCCGAGAATGGTCATCATCGCGACCAGGATTTCCCCGATCGGACCACGTTGGGGAAATTCCAACAACCGGCGGCATCCATTGCGTCGTCGAACAGATGTGGCCGAAGTCCGGCGCGCGAATCGTACGGAGCGCCGCACTCGAACGCGAAGACGAACTCGCCGTGCGACAGATGGCTGACCACGACGGGCTCGGATTCGTTGGCCGCGGCGAAGACGACGTCCGCGTCCCGGGCGAGCTGACCGTCGATGCCGTCGACGTGGACCTTTTGCTGCCCGTGCTCGATCACGACGGTCCATTCGCCGGATTGCGCGACCCGGATCCACCGCGGGCCGTCGTGGAAGCCCGCGGTCTTGAGTACCGGGTCGGACAGCGCCTCGGCGGCAGTAATCGTCCGCGCGGAACCGGGATCGAAGTCGAACGCGCGGAACGCCTCCGCCACTGGCATGTGGTGCACGAAGGTGAGAGCACCCCCGTCGAGTACCACACCGGCTGGCGAACTCAGCCACGCCCAGTCACCCGCTGCCGGGGTTTCGCCTTCCATGGCCGGTTCAGTGCGGCGGGACTTCGTGTACGGACAGCGGAATGCCGGGCGAGATCAGCAGGCTCACGCGCGTGAGGTCGTTTCCCCTGCCGTACTGCTGAACGTCGATCCAGAACGCGCCGTGCGCCAGATTCGCCACCACCCGGTTCCGGAACTCCACTGGGTCGTCGGTTTCGAGTACGCGGTAGGTGGGACCGTCCTGGCCGTACCGGATGTAGAACACGGTCGAATCCTATCGGGGCTTTTCCTGGGTGTGGCGCACCCAGGAAAAGCGCGACCTGGTTGATCGCGGTCTCCTCGCCGAACCTGAGCACAGCGACGGTGAACGAAGGAGAACGGCATGAGCGAGCCGCACGACGGACTCGAAGGCGCGGTGGCACTGGTGACGGGCTCGGCACGCGGTGTCGGACGCGCGACGGTGGCGTGGCTGCGGGCGCGGGGCGTCCGGGTGGTGGCCGTGGATCTCCGGCCGGAGGTCGAAGACCTCGCCGAACCGGGCGCGGTCGCCTCCCTCGTCGGGGATGTCGCGGACGAGGAGACCGCCCGGCGGGGCGTCGCGCTCGCCGGTGACCGGTTCGGCGGGCTGGACATCCTGGTCAACAACGCGGGCCGGACGGTGAACAAGCCGTTGACCGAAACCACGGCGCGGGACTGGGACGGGCTGATGGGAGTCAACGCCCGCGGTGCGTTCCTGCACGCGCGGGAGGCGTTCCGGGTCATGCGCGAGCGGGGCGAGGGCGGGTCGATCGTCAACGTCGGTTCCTACACCTGCACCGTCGCGCTGCCGGAGGGATCGGCCTACAGCGCGTCGAAGGGAGCCTTGGCGCAGCTCACCAAGGTGATCGCGCTGGAGGGCGGCCCGCACGGGATCCGGGCGAACGTCGTCGCACCGGGGGTGGTCGAGACCGACCTGCTCGACGACAGCCGTGACGACAGCCGCGACTACCTGCGCTCGTTCGCCGGTGCGCACCCGCTCGGCCGGGTCGCGCAGCCCGCGGAGATCGCCGAGGTGATCGGCTTCCTGGCTTCGGCGAGGTCGAGCTTCATGACCGGTGCCGTCGTCGCCGCCGACGGCGGCTTCACCGCGGCCTGAACCAGCAAACCCTCGTACAGAACGGAATTCCATGGCACGGCTCGACGGCAAGATCGCACTCATCACCGGCGCCACCGGCGGGATCGGCGCGGAAACCGCGGACCTGTTCGCGCGCGAGGGCGCGCGGCTGGTGCTCGCGGACACCGACGACGTGGCGTTGAAGGATCTCGCCGCGAGGCTGGAAAGCGCCGGCGCCGAAGTGCTGCCCATCCGGCTCGACGTGTCCTCCGGCGAGGACTGGGCCGCGGCCGCCGAGGCGGTGCGTGCGCGGTTCGGTGTGCTGCACGTGCTCGTCACGCTCGCGGGCGTGGTCGACTGGCCGGGCATCGAAGACACCACCGAGGACGGCTGGGACCGCGTGATCGCGGTGAACCAGACCGGTACCTGGCTCGCCCTGCGCGCGGTCATGCCGTTGCTGCGGGCCAGCGGGAACGGTTCGGTCATCACCACTTCTTCGGTGCTGGGCCTCGTCGGCAGCGGTGCCGCTGCCGCGTACCAGGCGAGCAAGGGCGCGGTCCGGCTGCTCGCGAAGACCGCGGCGGTCGAATACGCGACGCGGGGCGTGCGGGTCAACTCGGTGCACCCCGGCGTCGTGGCGACCCCGATGATCCAGGAGATCCTCGACGAGCAGGGCGACCAGCAGCCCGATGTCGTGCGCACCCCGATGCGCCGGGCGGCGTCGCCGAGGGAGATCGCCCCGGCCTACCTCTACCTGGCCTCGGACGAGTCCTCGTACGTCACCGGTGCCGAACTGGTGGTGGACGGCGGGCTGACCGCGCACTGATCCGTCCACAAGCGACTCATCGCCCGCCCGTCGTCACGGCGTCGACGAGCCTCGTGAGCGCTCGCACGATCACATCGACGCCGTCATGGGTGGCGCCGCCCGGTTCGGTCATGTAGGTGTCCCGGCGGATCTCGATCATCAGCGCGGTCACCTCCGCGGTCCGCTCGTAGTGCCGGAGCGGGACGTAGGCGCCGCTGAAGGGCGTGTTCACGTCGAGGTCCCCGACGGGGGCGAACGCCGACAGCGCGGCGTCGCGCAGCCAGCCGGGGGTGTGGAACGGATCGACGCCGAGGCAGACCGCGGGACGGTTCCCGCTCGCGTGCAGCTCGTAGGGCAGGGCGCGGCTGGGGTAGGAGTGCACGTCGAGGACGACCGCGCGGCCGGTCGCGGCGACGCGGGCGTCCACCAGATCGGTCATCGCGGCGGCGTACGGGAAGTAGTGCCGGGTGAGCAGGTCCTCGGCGTGCCCGGGGTCGTCTTCCCGCAGCGGCGCGCCGTGCGAGGTGCGGACGTAGACCGCGCCCATGCCCGCCGCGCGCATCTCCTCGCGGTCGTCCGGAAAGCGTTCGGGATCGACGACCAGCCGCGACAGCTCGTTGCGGAAGGTCCACGGCGTGAGGTTCGCGGCGATCGCGGCGCGGGCGGCGACGAGCCCGGTGTGCGCGTCGGTCAGGTGGTCCAGCTCGGCGGACAGCGCCGCGTCGCCGAGGAGGATCCGCGCCCTGGCGTGCGGGGTCACCGCACGCGAGCCGTGGGGAACGTGCAGGACGACCGGTGATCCCGCGTCGCCGGGGGCCACGGTGAAGCCGGTACCGGAACCGTCTGGAGACCGCATGACCACCATGATCCTCCGGTCACCGCGGGCGGCCACCAGCGCCACCACGAACAGCACGCCGAGGCCGAGTGGCCGGTGCGGGTTGCCCACGGCCGGGAAACGGCGGGCCACCGGGAGGATCGGGTCCTGAACTGTCCGATGTGGATGGTCAGGCGCGGCCGCGCCAGAGGACGAACACGAAGTACGGGGTGCCGACCAGCGCGATGACGAGACCGGCGGGGATCTGGGCCGGTGCGATGACCGACCGGCCGATCGTGTCCGCGGCGCTCACCAGCACCCCGCCGACCGCCGCCGCCACCGGGAGCACCCTGGCGTGCCGCCCGCCCACCAGCGAGCGCGCCAGGTGGGGCGCGACGAGCCCGACGAACGCCACCACGCCGATCGCCGACACCGCCGTGGCGGCCAGCGCGCCCGCCGCCACCAGGATCACCAGCCGGGACCGTTCCCGGCGCATCCCCAGCACGCGCGGTGTGTCGTCGTCGAGGGCGAGCAGGTCGAGGTCGCGGTGCCGCGCCCAGAGCAGCGGGGTCAGCACCGCGAGCGCGAGCGCCACCGGCAGCACCTGGTCCAGCGTGCGGCCGTAGGTGGAACCGGACAGCCAGGTCAGCGCCTTCGCCGAGTCCCACGGGTTCGCGACCACGATCAGCAGCGTGATCAGCGACATCCCGGCGGACCACACCGCGATGCCGATGATCACGAGCCGGTCCGAGTCAAGCCCCGACCGCCACGCGAGGCCGTAGACGAGCGCGAAGACGACCGCCGCGCCGGCACCGGCCGCGCCCGCGATCTGCCAGGTGCCCGCGACCGGGACGGCGGTGATCAGCGCGATCGCGCCGAGCCCGGCGCCGGCGGTGATGCCGAGCAGGCCCGGTTCGGCGAGCGGGTTCCGGCTGACGGACTGGATCCCGCAGCCCGCCACCGCGAGCGCGGCACCGGCCGCCACCGCGGCGAGCACCCGGGGCAGGCGCTGGTCGAGCACGAAGGTCAGCGCGGTCCCGGTCCGCCCCGCGAACCAGTTGGCGAGGTCGCCGAGCAGCACCAGCCGGTCACCGATCAGCAGGCCAGCCACCGGCACCACGATGAGCAGCGCCAGCAGCCCGGCGGCGATGGTGACGAGCCTGCGCCGGGACCCTGCGACGCCGACGCGTCCCGCCGGAGCCGGGCGGCGCGCGCCCCCGGATCTGCCGCGCCGCGCCAGCCACACGAGGACGACCGCGCCGACGAGCGTGGTGACCACCCCGGTCGGGACCAGCACGGCGGTCGCCGACCCGAACACCGCCCGCAGCACGACGTCCGCGCCGAGCACCGTGACCACACCGACCAGTCCGGACACCGGCAGCAGCACCCGGTGCTTCGCGATCGGCAGCAGCAGCCGGGTGATCACCGGAGCGCTCAGCCCGACGAACCCGACCGGTCCCGCCACGGTCACCGCCGCCGCGGTGAGCGCCACGGTGAGCAGAACCGCGCCGACCCGCGTGCGGCGCACCGGCAGGCCGAGCACGGTCGCGTTGTCGTCGCCGAGCGCGAGGACGTCGAGCTTGCGCCCCATCGCGACGAGCGCGGCGGCCGCGAGCGCGACGACCGGTGCCATCTGGGCGGTCGCGCGCAGATCGCTGACGGTCAGCGAACCGCTGCCCCAGGCGAACAGGTCGGCCGTTTCCTGCTCGTAGCTGATCAGCAGCAGGGTGGTCAGCGACTGCAGCGCCAGCATCACCGCCGAGCCGACGAGCACCAGCCGCGGGCTCGCCGAGCCGCCACCGGCCAGGCCCAGTACGGCGACGGCCGCGAGGAGCCCGCCCGCGAACGCCACCCCGCCGACGGGGAGGACGGGCAGCGCGAGGCCGAACGCGGCGACGAGCACGACCGCGAAGTGGGCACCCGCGTTGACCGCGAGGGTGTCGGGTGAGGCGAGCGGATTCCTTGCCACGGACTGCATTCCGGCGCCCGCGACACCGAGCGCGACGCCGACCAGCAGCGCGGCGAGCAGCCGGGGAACGCGCGAACCCGCCAGCACCGCCAGGGTTTGCGCGTCCCCGTGGCCGAAGAGCGCCTTCAGCACGTCGAAGACGTCGGACGAGGAGGTGCCCTGCGTCAGGTGGACGGCCGCGAGCACCGCGATCAGCACGACCAGCACCGCCGGCACCGCGACCGCGCGCGCGGCCTGCGGCGCGCGCACTCCGGCGCGCATCAGGCGGTGGTGTGGCGCACGATCTGCCCGGCGAGGCCGATGACCGACTTCGGGCCGCCGAAGGTCCACGTGCCGGGGTCGAGCTTGAAGACCTTTTTGGACACCGCGAACGGAAGCCGTTGCCAGACCGGGTTCCGCGCCAGCCCGGTGGTGAACACGTCCTCTTCGGACGCGCTGTAGAACAGGACGGTCTTCGGGTCGGTGAGCGCGGTGAGGCCTTCGATGTCGGTCTGGCCGAGGCCCCACTGCGGGTCCACCTTGCCGGCCCACGCGTTCTTCAACCCGACCGCCTCGGCCACGTCGGAGACCTGCGAACCCTTGCCGAACGGGCGGATGCTGACCGTGCTGCCCTGCTGGTACCCGTCGGCCATCAGGAACGGGGTCCCCGCGGACCCCTTGGCTTCGACGGCTTTCCTGCCCTCGGCGAGCTTAATGTCCATTTCGGACAGTATCCGGTCCGCTTCGGACTCCTTGCCGATGGTTTTGGCTACCAGCCTGAAGTCCTCGCGCAGCCGGTCGAAGTTGCGGCTCGCGTCGCTGGACTTGGTGACCACGACCGGGACGTACTTCTCCAGCTGCGGCACCAAAGCCGAGTCCCGTTCCTCGGGCATGATGACGACCTCGGGGTTCAGCGCCACGATCGCGTCGACGCTCGGCTCGTTGCGCTTGCCGACGTCGGAGACCTCGGGAGCCAGCGGCGCCGCCTTGTCCCAGGTGCGGTAGCCCGCGGCGTCCGCGGCGCCGACCGGCGTGACACCGAGCGACGAGACCATCTCGGTCTCGCCCCATTCCAGTACGACGACGCGCTTCGCGGCGGCGGGCAGGGTGACGGCCTTGCCGCGCGCGTCGGTGACGGTCACCGGCCCGCCGGTGGCGGCGCCCGGCTTGGCTTCCGGGGTTTCGGTGGTCCCGCAGGCGGACAGCAGCAGCGCCGCCGCGAGGAGGGCGGGGGTCAGCACACGCATGGTTCTTCCTGGTTCTCTCAGACGGGCCTCGGCGCGTGGCGCCCGAGCGGCCTGCAGTGGATCGCGCCCGTGACCGGGTCGTTCGCGACGTGGACGGTGACGCCGTAGGCGGGGGAGAGGTGCTCGGTGGTGAGCACCTCGCCGATCCCGCCGGAAGCCACGATCTTCCCCTCGCTGAGCAGCACGACCTCGTCGGCGATCATCGCCGCGTGGTCGAGGTCGTGCAGCACCACGCCGACCGCGACGCCTTCGTCGGCGAGGTCGCGGACGACGTCGAGGATTTCGGCCTGGTAGCGCAGGTCGAGGTGGTTGGTGGGCTCGTCGAGCAGCAGCACCGAGGTCTGCTGGGCGAGGCACGACGCGAGCCACACGCGTTGCAGTTCGCCGCCGGAGAGCTCGTCGACCCCGCGGTCGGCCATCTCGGCCACCCCGGTCAGGTCCATCGCCCGGCGGATCGCGGTGGCGCCGTCGGCGTCCACACCGCGCCACCCGGAGCGGTACGGGTAGCGGCCGTAGGAGACGACGTCGCGCACGGTGACCCCGGCCGGGGTGGGGCGGTGCTGCGTCAGCAACGTGACCCGGTGGGCGAACTCCTTGCCGGACAACGCGTTCGAGCCCCAGACGGCGCGGTCGCCGAGCCGGACCGCGCCCCCGCGCGGCCGGTGCAGGCGCGCCAGCGAGCGCAGGAGCGTCGACTTGCCGGATCCGTTCGGGCCGACCAGTGCGGTCACCGTGCCCGCGCCGAGCGCCAGTGACACGCCGTCCACCACGACCTGCTCGTGGTACGCCAGTACCAGGTCGTGACCGCTGAGCAGCACGGCGCCGGGATCATCGCGGCCAGACATGAGGGAAGCCTAACCTAAGCTTCGGAGTGACCCGCGTCTCCCGTGCGGCATCCCGGTGAGCACGTCCCCGGTGGCGCCGTACCCGACGACCCGGCCGTCCGCGAGGTGCAGCGCGGTTGTCGTGTGCGCGGCCACGACCTCCAGCTCGTGGCTGATCACGAGCACCGCAAGGCCCCGCTCGGCCCGCAGCCGGTCGACCAGCGCCATGATCGAAGCGGAGCTGGCCGGGTCCAGCGCGGAGGTGATCTCGTCGCACACCAGGAGATCCGGTTCCGCGGCGAGGGCGCGCGCGAGGGACACCCGCTGGCGCTGACCGCCGGAAAGCTCGTGTGGGTAGCGGTCGGCCAGCGAGGGCGACAACCCGACGGTCTCCAGGAGCGACTCGATCCGGGTGCCGGGGTCCGCCACCCCGCGCAGGCGCAGCGACCTGCCCACGGTGGCGCCGACGGTCCGGCTCGGGTTGAGCGTGCCGAGCGGATCCTGGGGCACCAGCTGGATCCGGC